>NZ_SLWB01000007.1 GCF_004340205.1 Acetobacteroides hydrogenigenes | reverse complement strand
CCTAGGGGATTAAACTCATTTCCCTCTTGGTCTTCTTTTCCTCAAGAACAATCAAACACCTTCTTTTGTCATTTCTTAAAGGTAAAAGGGGATAACGTGTTGCTATGGTGCAATAGTCGCGTTTATCTCAGCAAACCAACCAACGGCAAGCAACCCAACCTCGAAGTATCAGCCTTACTCCGTAAACATGGTGGCCTTGGCCGAAGACCAATAAACCTACTCCGTGTACTTAATTACGCTAACCGGGCAGCTTTCTGCAGCCTCCTTGATTTTCGCTTCGTGGTCGGAATAGCTTACGCCTTCTATTACTGTCGAGATGTCCTTCAGCACAAATACTTCCGGACAAATTTCAACGCATAGCCCACATGCAATGCAGTCCTCTTCTACCCAAACTTTTGATATTGCCATAGCTTTGTTTTTTTTTGTAAGTACTAGCTAATTCTAAAGGTAAGCATCTTTAAGCTCTTTAAGCAGCTTATGGTACTCTTCGTGCTTACCCACACCAATTTTTTCGGCTTCTAACCTTTCGAAAGCGTCGAAGAGCGCCGATTGCTCCTTCTCGTCCAGCACCTTGTCGGCCATCATAAATAGCACGTTGTTTTCCTTCTCGATATGGGCCCTAAGAAGCTGAACGTATCCCCTTGCCGCATCAACAAAGCTCGTAGCAGCATGCATGTTTCCAGCCTTAAGCTCTTCAACGGCATCAGCTAGCGCCTTGATATACTCCCTTCCCATTACATGCTCGTTAAGCATCACCCCAACAGGGCCACCCTCGTTGGGTATACCATGCTTTACCAGCTCTGGAAATAGAATATCCTCTTCTTTGCCGTGATGGCACCTATCGGCAAAGCCCTTTAGGAAATCGATTATCCTTTCGCAATGGGCCGTATTGGGCACTTTGCCTTGCTCCACGTCCATGGCAATCTTTTCCATAATTCGAAGCATTAGCTTAATGCCTTCGTGCTCGTCTTTCAGCTGTTGTGTGGCTTTCATTATCAACCCTCCTAAATCGTTGTTTTTTACCGCCATCCTTGCGTTCGACAATGCTTGCCGATGATGGCAGCAATCCGGTATTGTATAGCCATCTAACAGCGAAACGGCAGAAAAGTCATCACACCCTGTTTAAAAATTGTTTATAACCTGTTAATAACTTTGTTGAAAACTCTTTTTTAAATGCCGCAAAAAGGCTTACTTTGCCGATAAGTCAACGAATTGCTAATATAACCTGTATAGAAATGGCCCTTGTTAGTAACCTACAGAGAAGAAACTCGCTCGGAACACCGATTGCTATGCGCAGCAAGAGGATTTACCGTCAAACTGTAGTATTCAACAGCTCGGAGATGAGCACCGTTGAGTTCTTTTGCAACAAGTACAAGATTCAGAATCGTGGTAAGTTCTTCCGCGAAACGATCATTACGGCTGTTCTACAGAAGCTGGAGCAAGATCATCCACGCCTATTCTAAGCACGTATCGATATAACGTACCCTCCTATACCGAGGGTATTTTTTTATAGTCGAGATGTGAGATATTAGATTTTAGACATTAGATGTGGGAAGTGCGAAACAGCTTCCATCCCTTTACCCTCTCATCAAAAGGGAACGAATGTTACCTTCTCTCGTTTTAATTCTTTTAACTTCATCTAACTCCATCTCATTCGTTTAACTTCCGATTGAAACTTGATATGAAAAAGATACTTATTATAGGAGAAGATAACGCCTGCCGCTCGCAGATGGCCGAGGGTTGGATGCGTTACTACACCCGAAACCATGCCGAGGTGGTGAGCGCAGGGCTTACCAAGCAGCCCGTAGACTTACATGCCGCCAACTCCATGTCGAATGCCATTATCGATATATCGAGGCACGTTAGCAAGTCTATAGAAGAGGTTAACGGCGAGGAGTACGACTTCGTACTTTACGTTTTCGAGCCGGCTTCTTTAGACGGTATAGAGCTTAAGGGTACGCCTAAGGTTATAGTACAACCCTTCGACAAGCCCCAGCAGGGTGCCAACGCAAAGGAAACCGACGCTAACTACGCCCGTATAAGGGATGAGATAGAGAACTACTGTTTCGATTTTGCCCACCAGTACATACGTAAGCTTTACTAGCAATGGTAGCACAGGTAGAGATAGCGCTTCCGCCCTACCCCAAAGGGTTTCACCTAATCACCCGGACTATCCAGGATAAGGTAGCCCCATTGCTGCCCGAAAGCGGCCTGCTCAACCTATTTATACATCACACATCGGCAGCGCTATCCATCAACGAGAATGCCGATCCATCGGTCCGCACCGACTTCGAAACATTTGTCGATAGCTGGATACCCGAAAGCTACCCACACTACACCCACGTCGACGAGGGCGCCGACGATATGCCCGCACACATAAAAGCCTCCACGTTTGGGGTATCCATCAACATTCCTATTAGCAATCACAAGCTTAAGCTGGGTACCTGGCAGGGCATCTACCTATGCGAGTTTCGTCGGCACGGTGGAAGCCGAAGAGTTACAGCTACGATTCTCTATTAAACACATCAAATAACTTACACTTCCTAAGAATATTTGTTTTTGGACTATGAAATAGTTCAAATAATACTACATTTGCTAAAATTACTTAGCTTACAAAAAACATCAAAAGTCATATGGAAAGAAAGCTCTTCCTAGGTGATGAAGCCATAGCCCAAGGAGCGATAGATGGCGGCCTATCAGGCCTCTACGCCTATCCTGGCACTCCATCAACCGAGATTATGGAGTACATCCAAAGTTCGAAAGAAGCTCGCGAAAAGAACATCCACAACGTATGGTCGACCAACGAGAAAACTGCAATGGAAGCCGCCTTGGGGATGTCGTATGCTGGGAAACGAGCAATGGTGTGCTTTAAGCACGTTGGCCTTAACGTTGCTGCCGACTGCTTTATGAACGCATCGATCACCGGAGTAAACGGTGGCTTGGTTGTAGTTTCGGCCGATGACCCTTCAATGCACTCGTCGCAAAACGAGCAGGATTCGCGCTACTACGCTAAGTTCGCAATGATTCCTATTCTTGAGCCATCGAACCAGCAGGAAGCCTACGATATGGCCTACTCGGCATTCGAGCTAAGCGAAAAGTTTAGGGTGCCTGTAATGATCCGTATTACAACCCGCATGGCGCACTCGCGTGCAGGCGTTGCTACCAAGGCAAAAAAGGAGCAAAACGGGCTTAAGCTACCAGCAAATCCCCGTCAGTTTGTGCTACTACCCGCTATTGCCCGCAAGAACTACAAAACGCTTCTTGCCACACAAGAGCCTATGGTAAAGGATTCCGAAAATTCGGCATTCAACCAGCTAGTTGATGGACCTAATAAAAAGCTTGGTATAATTGCTTCGGGTATCGCCTATAACTACCTAATGGAAAACTTCGATGGAGTATCGCCATACCCTGTGCTTAAGGTTTGCCAATACCCACTACCCTACAAACAAGTAGAAGCGCTATACAACCAATGCGACGAGCTGCTTATTATGGAAGAAGGCTATCCAATCATCGAGGAGATGATTAAGGGCTTCCTAGCAGTTGGCAAGCCAATCCATGGCCGCCTAGATGGCACTCTTCCACGCGATGGCGAGCTTACCCCTGCCATTGTTGCTAAAGGATTAGGAATGCCAGTTGAAGAAGGCCAACCAATTCCTGAAGAGGTGGTAATGCCACGTCCTCCTGCACTTTGCAACGGCTGCGGACACCGCGACGTTTACGCCGATCTTCTTGAGGCTATCCTCGAGTACGGAGAAGGCCGCGTATTTGCCGATATAGGCTGCTATACGCTTGGTGCATTGCCTCCATTCAACGCCATCAACACCTGTGTAGATATGGGCGCATCAATCACCATGGCTAAGGGTGCTTCGGATGCCGGATTGGTACCTGCTGTTGCCGTAATTGGCGACTCTACCTTTACCCACTCGGGTATGACCGGTCTACTTGATGCCGTTATCGAAAACACGCCTATTACCGTTGTTATTTCCGACAACTCGACAACAGGTATGACAGGTGGACAATCGTCGAATGCGTATGGCCGATTGGTTGACATCGTTACCGGCCTTGGCGTTCACCCTGATCACATTCGCGTAATCATTCCTCTTAAGAAGAACCACGAGGAAAACATCCGCATCATTAAAGAAGAGCTTGCCTACAATGGTGTATCGGTTATCATTCCACAGCGCGAGTGTATCCAAACAGCAGCACGTAGAAAAAAGGCTGAAGCAAAATCAAAAGAGTAATGTAACGCAACGCTAGATAAGCAAGCGTTCAATAAAAAACTAAAAGGATGAAAACAGATATCATACTTGCAGGCGTTGGCGGACAAGGCATCCTATCGATTGCTGCTGCTATTGGAACAGCCGCCGTGCAAAGCAACCTATACCTTAAGCAGTCGGAGGTTCACGGGATGAGCCAACGCGGTGGCGATGTACAGTCGCACCTCCGCATCTCGGATAAGCCTATTGCATCGGACCTAATTCCGCTTGGCAAAGGCGACATCATCATTTCCGTTGAACCAATGGAGGCGCTACGCTACCTTCCATACCTATCGAAAGATGGCTGGATTGTAACCAACACTACTCCATTCATCAACATTCCTAACTATCCCGAGCAGGAAAAGCTGATGGATACGCTCAAGGGACAAAAGAACGTTATCGCCATCGATGCTGATGCCATTGCTAAGGATGCAGGTTCGGCTCGTTCGGCTAACATGGTGATTCTTGGTGCAGCCTCGGCATACCTTAACATGCCTATCGAGGTTATAGAGAAGGCTATCGTAACGCTTTTCGAGCGTAAAGGGCAGGACATCGTAGATGCCAACCTAAAAGCTTTCAACGCCGGAAGAGAAGCCGCTAAAGTAAAGTAGGCTTCCTTGCAAAAAACATAAGGCTCCTTTTGCTTTTGCGAAAGGAGCCTTTTTTAGCTACTAAACTATATCCCTTATAAAAAAAGCCTCCGAAATTTCGGAGGCTTTTTTTATAGTAGCGGCAGAGCCATACGTTAAACCATACCAGAGAACCCCATAAAGGCCATTGCCAAGATACCGGCAGTAACCAATGCAATTGGAATTCCCTTCATTTCCTTAGGAACATTGGCCAACTCCATCTCTTCGCGTAAGCTCGCAAAAAGAACAATAGCCAAACCATAACCTAAACCGATAGCAACGCTAAACACCATGCTATGCATTAGGTCGTAGTTTTTCTGTTGAACCAATATGGCAACACCTAGCACCGCACAGTTTGTTGTAATCAGCGGAAGGAAAACGCCCAAAGCCTGATAAAGCGCAGGGCTTATCTTTTTAAGGATAATCTCCACCATTTGTACCAGCGCCGCAATCACCAAAATAAAGGAGATGGTCTGCATAAAGGTGATGTTAAGCGGAACAAGCACATACTTTTGCAGCAACCAGGTTATAAGCGTAGAAAGAGCAATAACGAAGGTTACGGCACCCGACATACCAATGGACGTTTCAACCTTATTGGATACCCCCAAGAAAGGACAAATACCCAAGAATTGCGATAGAACGATGTTGTTAACGAATATCGCAGATATAGCTATGATAAAAAAATCCATTACTACTTCTTTTTATTGATTCGGTTAAAGAGCACCATCAGATAGCCAAGTACAATAAATGCCCCTGGAGCAAGAATAAACACCAGCATACCGTCTGTTCCTACCAGCTTATGACCAAATATCGACCAGCTACCTAAGAACTCGCGAACGGCGCCTAAAACGGTGAGCGAAAGGGTAAAACCAAGTCCCATTCCAATACCATCGAGCAACGATGCAAGCACCCCGCTTTTTGAGGCAAACGCTTCAGCACGACCTAGCACAATACAGTTAACCACAATAAGCGGAATAAAGATACCAAGCGTTGCGTAAAGAGCAGGAACGTAAGCCTGCATAAGCAGGTCGACCATTGTTACGAACGTTGCAATAATAACGATGTAGGCAGGAATACGAACCTTGCTCGGAATTTGGCTGGCCACCAACGAAATGGCTACATTCGAAAGCGCAAGTACGAAAAGGGTTGCAGCTCCCATTCCCATCCCATTTAATGCTGATGAGGTAGTTGCCAAAGTAGGGCACATACCCAGAAGCAGCACAAAGGTTGGGTTTTCTTTTATAATACCTCTGGTGAGGTTACTTAGCTGGCTCATTGCTTACCTCCTTTCATGTAGGCCTCGTAGGCACGGTTTACGGCATCGGTAAAGGCGCGCGAGGTAATGGTAGATGCAGTAATAGCATCAACATCTCCCCCATCCTTTTTTACCATCATTTTGAACGTCTTTGGGTTCTTTCCCTCAAACTGAACGCTAAAGTTGGACTTCGATTTCTCCATCTTATCGCCCAAGCCTGGAGTTTCCTTATGGGCTAGCACCTCTACGCTTTTAATGGTTCCATCTGGCATAAGGCCAACCATTAGCGTAAAGTGTCCAGCAAATCCCTTGTTGGTAAATGTTTCGATAGCAGTTCCTACAAGTTTACCCCCCTTACGTGCAGGGTAAAGACGAAGGGTATCGCCATCCACCGCCATTTTGTAAACCTCCTCTCCGGGATTATTATCAAAAGTTGGAACAACCTTTTGGATGGCCTCGTTAATTTTGGCAGCCTTTGCGGCTCCAATTGGTGCAAGCGTAACCAAGTACACCCCGGCCAGTGCCGCAGCGGCAAAGAACGAGATAACCAAAAGCGTTAGCACCATATTCTTAAAAGATGATTCTTTAGCCATGACGCACCTCCCCAAATGCTTTAGGTTTAACGTACTTGTTGATGAGCGGCGTTGCAGCATTCATCAAAAGAATGGCAAACGAAACACCCTCGGGATATGCACCAAAATCGCGAATTAGAATGGTTAGCACTCCGATACCTATTGCATAGTATATCATTCCTCGCGATGTCATTGGAGAAGTTACATAGTCGGTTGCCATAAAGATGGCTCCAAGCATTACACCTCCTGTAACTAGGTGGAAAATAGGATCTACAAACTTATCTGGGTTAATCATCCAAAGAATTCCGGCAAATACGGTTATGGTACCCATAATGGTAATAGGGATATGCCAGGTAATTACCTTACGAATAAGAAGGTAAACCAGCCCAAGAAGAAGCGCAGCAGCAGAAACTTCTCCCAACGATCCACCCATGTTGCCGAGGAAAAGATCCATGTACGATGGGATTGAGCCTATAACCTCCGATACGGGCTTACCGGCCTTTACGGCCTCCTTTACGATGCCAAGAGGGGTTGCTCCTGTTACCGCATCAATGTACGATGCACGCGAAGCAATTGGAGCAGGCCAAGAGGTCATTTGCACCGGAAACGAGATAAGCAGGAATACACGCCCTACAAGTGCTGGGTTAAATAAGTTAGAACCAAGACCTCCGAAGCTCATCTTGGCAACGCCTATGGCTACTAACGAGCCAAGCACCACCAAAAGTGGAGAGATATTGGTAGGAAGGTTGAAGGCCAAAAGCATACCGGTAACAACAGCCGAAAGGTTACCTATAGTGTAAGGCCCCTTAATAAGATACTTCTGTATAAGGAATTCGAAGAGGATGCAAGCGCCAACAGCAACTAAGGTTGTAATAATGGCTCCCCACCCAAAGAAAAATATCGAAACGGCCCAAGCCGGAATCAAGGCAATAATCACATCCAACATCAGGCGTTGGGTGCTATAGCTGCCATGAACATGGGGCGAGGACGCTACTATAAATTGTCTTTCCATTTATTTGGATTGTTTTTTCTGTTCTACTTTTTTCGCGAACGCATAATTTGCATTACAGCACTCTTTCCATTGCGGATGTAATCGAGCAACGGAATACCTGCAGGGCAGGTATAGGCACACGAACCGCACTCTATACAGTCCGTAACCTTGCCAGCCTCAAGCTCTGGATACATCTTACGCGCGCTGAGCTTATTTAGAAGGAATGGTTCGAGCCCCATTGGACATGCGCTTACGCACTTAGCACAACGAATACACTCCGAAGCAACCGGACGCACCGCCATGTTTTCTACCATTACCAGAACGCCACTTGTCCCCTTGGTAACCGGCGATTTTTCGGTTGATAGCGCCTTACCCATCATTGGACCACCGCTAATAAGCTTAACGTTTCCTTCAGCAAGCCCTCCTGCAGCCTCAAGAAGCTGGCTAATTGGAGTTCCTACACGAACAAAAAAGTTGGATGGTTTTGCAATAGACTTACCTGTAACGGTAACAACCCTATCGATTAAAGGCTTATTCTTTTGTACCGCCTCGTAGGTGGCAAATGCTGTTGCCACATTCTGAACAACGGCTCCAACATCTATTGGTAGGCCACCCGAAGGAATCTCGCGGTTAATGGTTGCCTTAACCAGCTGCTTTTCGCCTCCTTGTGGATACTTCACCTTAAGCGGTTGTACGCTAATCCCGCTATACTTTGGGGCTAGCTTGGTAAGGTTGGCAATAGCTTCTGGCTTGTTATTCTCGATACCGATAATGGCACGGCTAACGTTGATAGCCTTCATCAAAAGCTTAACGCCAATAAGCACCTCATCGCCGCGCTCAACCATAAGCCTGTCGTCGGCAGTAAGGTAAGGCTCGCACTCTACACCGTTGATGATAAGCACCTCGGCCTTTTTGCCGTCGGGCACCATCAGCTTAATATGCGAAGGGAAGGTTGCACCACCCATACCTACGATACCCATATCGGCAACCCGCTTGGTAATCTCCTGCGCCGATAGCGTAGTTTCTTCAACTAGAGTGCTCGATCTATCGATAGACTCATCCCACTCGTCGCCCTCTACGGCAATTACAACAGTTGGACGAGGGTATCCGCTACCATCCACAATGCTTTCGATCCCCGTAACGGTTCCCGAAACGGATGCGTGAATGTTGGCAGAAACAAAACCGCTAGCCTTAGCTATTAGCTGACCAACCTTTACCTTATCGCCTTTGGCAACAATAGCGGTTGCTGGCGCACCGATGTGCTGACCTAGCGGAATGTAGGCGATTTCGGGAAGAGGAAGAGCCTCTATCTTGCTGCTCGCCGATACCTTATTTTCTGGTGGATGAATGCCACCTATCTTGAATGTTCGTAACACGACTATCCTCCTTTTTAATGGTTTTGTGTGATTAAGCCTCTGCTTGTGCTTCGGGGGCTTCCTCTTTTGGCTTTGGAGGGAAGTTTACCTCATGAATTGCCGCAGTAGGACAAACAGCCACACATTTTCTACAAAGCTTACACTTGTTGAAGTCTATGTAGGCAACATTATTCTCGAGGGTTATGGCCTCGAATGGACATGTCTTAACGCACTTGCCGCAACCGATACATGCAGCACCGCAAGCCTTTTTAGCAACCGCGCCCTTGTCCTTATTGATACACGATACAAAGATGCGTCGACCTTTAGGTCCCTTCTTGCGCAGCTCAATTATCACCTTTGGACAAGCCTTTACGCATGCTCCGCAAGCGGTACACTTCTCTTCGTCGATAACAGGTAGGCCCGTTTGTTCGTCCATCCTCATTGCACCGAAGTTGCACACGTTTACGCAGTCGCCAAAACCAAGGCAGCCATACTGACACCCGGTTTGCCCTGCATAGGTAGCCGAAGCAATGGCACATGTTGGCGCTCCGTCGTACGTGTTAACGTCCTTGCGCACCTGCTTAGTACCGTTACATCGAAGAACCGCAACCATCGGGTCTTTTGCGGCAGCCTCGCGCCCTAAGTGCTTGGCTATCGTAAGCATTGTTTCGTTGCCGCCCACCGGACAGAAAAGTCCGTCCATGGTTTCGGCCTTTACGATTGCATCCGATAATCCTCGACAGCCAGGATAGCCGCAGCCTCCACAGTTAGCCCCGGGCAGCAACGCTTCCACCTCGTCAATTCGAGGATCTTCGTATACCTTGAACTTCTCGGCAACGAAGTAAAGCACCACCGCTAAGGCCACACCTAAAAGGCTCAGCGTGATTACAGTTAGTAAAATTGTTGTGTTCATTATTTAATGGTGTGATTTAGGCTAAAACTTTTCGATTCGCATTTCAAACTTCGACTCTAGGACCTTTCGCAGCAGGAAAAGGACGCCGTAGTAGATGGCTATAACCACCAAGGTTAGCAATGCCGAAACACCTTCGGAAAGAGAAAGGCTGGTAAATACCGCAACGCCTAGAATTAGTAGAACGATTGGAAGAATGTAGGCCAAGAATACGGATTTAAAACCTGTTGATGTAGACATAACAACATTAACCGTTTCGCCCTTTGTTACAGGTATGCCTGTGTTGGGAATCCTTACCTTTTTCTCAACTTGCTCAGACATCGAGCAGCCTCCTTTGGCATGGCACGAACTACATGCAGATGTGCTTACGATGCTAACGCAAATTGAGGTTTCAGTAACATCTTCGACAATACCTACATGCTGAATTCTTGAATTCTGCTTCGACATTTTTTAATCCGACAATAAATAAAAGGGTCGTTTTTAAACGCCCCGAATTTAGAGCTATTGACCCTTTTTTTACCAATCATCTCCACAAAAATAACAATCGGGCAACTAATTAATAACAATTCTAAATAGCCCCAACCTACTTGGACGCGACCTTGGAGGCCAGCGGATACCTCACATTCTTCATCTCGGTTATGCGGGCCTTAATGGTACCCACCTTAATGGGCGACTCCATATATATAGGTAGCCTATTCTGATCGGCGGTAATCCAGATAAACATGTTTTCTTTCCCGGTAAATGCTCGGCTCTTAACCATCTTTGCCGATAGCTTTATACATCGAAAGAACCCCATCCCTTTTACCTTAATGGTTTCAACCTTATCGTACTTGATGGCTATTGAATGCACCTTATCGTCAACGGCAAGATCAATAGAGAACCGATCGCCAAGCTGAAGCTTACTAAAGTCGACGTTCCGAATGCTGTATATGAGCGATATGACATCGTTGGTACAGGGCGTAATGGCGATGGTATCTAGGTAAGCGGGCTTGTTGCGCTTCTGTATGCGCGCCAAAATTCGCTTGTTATCCCAGTCGTAGGTGTAAAAATTCTTAAGCAGATACCCATCCTCGTTTACATCGCGATTAAAGAATAAGGGGCGTAACGAGCTTGGGTCGAGCCAGGTTTCGTAGATGTCGCGCACCTGGTAGAACCAGTCGTAGAAAGGCCGCGACTTACCATAACCATTTATACGAATGGCATCCTTACCATCCTTCTTTTCGGCGCTCAGCTTCAGCCAAACGTCTACAACATCGGTCCATACCAAGAACCAGCTGTAGCTAACCACGATCTTTATCTCCTCGTCGGTTCTAAATGCGCGCGTATCGAGGCTCGTATCGAGCTTGCAGCTGTTACGCTGTGCGCTAACCAGCATTGCAACAAGCATTATAGCAGACAAAATGCCATAGGAGAGTAACCTACCACTACGTTTTTTTAGTCTCATGGCGCTGTTCGTTTAGGCTACCAATATAGGAAAGAATTCAAACACCCGCACCCAAAGTATGAGTTTGCAGCAGATGCCGTATACGAGTATTGAAGCCTAGTATTGATGGTAAAATAAGAAGCCGCATCAGCCTCCGAAAACTTCCTAAAGGGGAAAGATACCCTTCCGCCCTCTACGCCAAGATGCCTTACCGGGTAGTATATCCTTCCGGCCTCTACGCCGAGTTGCCTTATCGGGTAGGATACTCTTACGGCCTCTACGCCGAGATGCCTTACCGGGTAGGATACCCTTCCGGCCTCTACGCCAAGGTGCCTTACCGGGTAGGATACCCTTCCGCCCTCTACGCCAAGGTACCTTACCGGGTAGGATACCCTTCCGCCCTCTACGCCGAGATGCCTTACCGGGTAGGATACCCTTCCGCCCTCTACGCCGAGATGCCTTACCGGGTAGGATACTCTTCCGGCCTCTACGCCAAGGTGCCTTACCGATAAGGTTCCTTGTCCTACGAAATCTCCTTCAGGTTTACCGCCTTATCGGCCGAGAGCTGCTGCAGCTGGTAGCGGAGTACGGCGTGCTGAGGCTGGGCGAGCGTTGGATCTTCTTCGAGGATCTCCTCGGCAACTCTACGGGCGTACTGTAGCAGCTGGCCGTCCTTGGCCAGGTTGGCAATCTTTAGGTCGAAGGGGATGCCGCTCTGCTGGGTACCCTCCAAGTCGCCGGGACCGCGCAGCTTCAGGTCGGCCTCGGCAATCTCGAAGCCGTCGTTGGTGGCCACCATCGTATCCAAGCGCTTCTTCGACTCCTTGGATAGCTTGTAGCCCGACATTAGGATGCAGTACGACTGCTCGGCGCCGCGCCCCACGCGCCCTCGTAGCTGGTGCAGCTGCGATAGGCCAAAGCGCTCGGAGCTCTCAATCACCATCACCGAGGCGTTGGGCACGTTCACCCCCACCTCAATCACCGTGGTGGCCACCATGATGTGCGCCTTACCGCTGGCAAACTGGTTCATCGAGATGTCCTTATCCTCGGCCTTCATCTTGCCGTGCAGCACCACCGTCTGGTACTCGGGCAGCGGGAATGCACGGGTGATGCTCTCATAGCCATCCTCCAGGTCCTTGTAGTCCATCTTCTCGCTCTCCTTAATCAGCGGATAGACGACGTACACCTGCCGCCCAAGGTCAATCTGCTCCTTCATGAAGCCGAAGAGGCGGCGGCGCTGGCTGTCGGTAAAGTGCATGGTGGTGATGGGCTTTCGACCAGGGGGCAACTCGTCGATCACCGACACCTCCAGATCACCGTAGATGGTCATCGCCAGCGTTCGGGGGATGGGCGTTGCCGACATCACCAGAATATGTGGGGGCAGATGGTTCTTGGTCCAGAGCTTGGCGCGCTGCATCACCCCAAAGCGGTGCTGCTCGTCGATGATCACCAAGCCGAGGTTGCTAAACTGAACGACATCCTCGATGAGCGCATGGGTTCCTATCAGTATGTTGATTTCGCCCGAGAGCAGCCCCTCGTGGATGGCGGTTCGCGCCTTCTTCCGGGTCGATCCGGTAAGCAGCGCCACCTTTACGGGCATATCCTTCAGCATCCCCGTAATCGACTCGTAGTGCTGGTTGGCCAGAATCTCGGTGGGCGCCATCAGGCTCACCTGATAGCCGTTGTCGCTGGCGATAAGCGACATCATCAGCGCCACCAGCGTCTTGCCGCTGCCCACATCGCCCTGTAGCAGGCGGTTCATCTGCCGTCCGCTGCCCATATCGGCCCGCATCTCCTTAATCACCCTCTTTTGGGCGCCGGTAAGCGGAAAGGGAAGGTAACTGCTGTAAAAGGTGTTGAACTTATCGCCAACCACCTTGCACACGAGCCCGTTGGTGGTGCGCTCGCGAATCACCTTTTGCTTGAGCAGGTTTAGCTGAATGTAGAAGAGCTCCTCGAACTTCAACCGCTGAACGGCGTGAGCCAGCAGCTGCGAGTTTTTGGGGAAGTGGATATTCAGAAGCGCCTCGCGCAGCGGCAGCAGCTTTAGCTGCTTAACGATATGCTCAGGCAGCGTCTCGTCTATCTGATGAAGGGTCATTTGCAGCAGCGTGGCAATAATGCGCGAGAAAGCTTTTGTTGATAGGAATCCATCCTTCAGCTTTTCGGTGCTGCTGTACACCCCGTGTATGGCGGTATTGATGATACCCTCCTCCGTTTTGGGCTGCTCTATCTCGGGATGGGCAATGTTAAGCTTACCGTTAAAAGCCGTTGGCTTACCAAAAAGAACGTACTCCACGCCTATCTTATACTTATCCTTAACCCACTTTACGCCCTGAAACCAGACCACCTCGATGGATGAGCGGCCATCACTAAAGTAGCCCAAATAGCGTGCAGATCGACCATTACCCACAGTCTCGAAGCGAACAAACTTACCCTTTAGCTGGATGTAGGGCATGTCGGGGTGCAGCTCCGAGATCAGGTAAAACTTCGAGCGATCGACATACCTAAACGGAAACGTATAGAGCAGGTCTTTAAAGGTTCTTATACCTAGTTCCTTCTCTAAAAGCTGCGCTCGTTTTGGCCCAACACCAGGAATAAACTTAATTTCGCTATCTAAAACCGATGGTCGCATATGCCAACTAATGGTATTATCAACCAAAAATAGGCGAATTTTATTTTTAATTTCGCACACAATTAGCAAAAATGATGAATAAGGCATTTCAGATAGTAGAATACGCACGTTACCTCCTAAAGTCAGAGCACTGGCGTGGCCATGGCGTACACTCCCCTTTCATGTACAAGTTTATTCGGGAAACGCTTATGAAAGCGTCAAAAAAGCCCAACGCCAGCCAGTACGCTAAGGAGCTAAAGCGTATCGCTCCTAGAACCATTGCCAAGAGCAACTTTGGTGCATCGCCCAGCAACGAAACAGATTCGACAACCCGACTGCTTCAGAAGATCAGCATCAGTCCAAAGTATGGTAAGCTGCTTAACACCATCGTTTGTAACTACGGTCCCAAGGAGGTGCTCGAGCTGGGCTCAGGATTAGGCGTATCGTCGTACTATCTTGCAAACAGCAACCCCAATAGCCATATAGTAACCGTAGAAGGAATGAAGGCGTATGCTGATATTGCGCAAGCAACCTTTAAGAACCTTGGTGTCACCAACGTTTCAGTAAACAACAGCACCTTCAACGTATTCTTTGAAAACCTTACCCCTACCCAAAAGTTCGATCTCATTTTCATTGATGGCGCCCACACCTACGAGGCTACCATCAGCAACTTCGAGCGTTCATTAATCGTTGCAGCACCAGAAGCGTTTATCATACTTGATGATATTCGCTGGTCGGAGGATATGCTACGCGCATGGAACGATGTAAAACAGCATCCAAAAGTGCGCGTTAGTGCCGATTTTGGACGAATTGGCATAATATTTCTGAATCCAGTACTACAAAAACAGGAATATCAGGTACGCTATTAAAAAATTTTCTATTTTCATGGAAAATATAGCGTCAAGCATATGGAAGGAAAAGCAATTATCAAAATAGAAGGAATCACAAAATTCTACAAGGTAGGAACACAAACCGTGAAGGCTCTCCGGGGCGTAGACTTGCAGATCGGAAGCAACGAGTATGTTGCCATAATGGGGCCATCGGGTTCGGGAAAAACAACCCTCATGAACATACTTGGCTGCCTAGACTCTCCAACAGGCGGCATTTACGTGCTCAATGGAACCGATGTCAGCAAGATGAACGATGATGAGCTTGCCGAAGTTAGAAATAAGGAAATCGGATTCGTCTTTCAAACATTCAACCTACTTCCACGTTATTCCGCATTAGATAATGTAATGCTGCCCCTTATTTATGCCGGCGACAGCCGACAGGAACGTGAAAAAAAGGCTATTAGTGCACTAGAAAACGTAGGATTGAGTGATAGAATTACGCATAAGCCCAACGAGCTATCGGGAGGACAGCGCCAACGCGTAGCTGTTGCTCGTGCGCTTATCAACAATCCATCAATCATTCTAGCCGACGAACCAACAGGCAACCTTGACTCAAAAACCTCGGTAGATATCATGAACCTATTCGAGGATATATACAAGCAAGGCAATACCATAATTGTCGTAACCCACGAAGAGGACATTGCAAAGCATGCACGTAGAATAGTCCGCCTCCGCGACGGACTAATTGAGTCGGATCAAATTAACGAGAATCCAACTCTTTACCAAGAAGTAACAATAGAAGGGTAAAATGAAAATTTACACAAAGACAGGAGATAAAGGAACAACATCGTTGGCAACAGGCACGCGTGTGCCCAAAACCAATCCCAGGATCGAAGCATACGGAACGGTAGACGAGCTAACCTCGTACGTTGCGCTAGTTAGGGATCTTTACGACAAAGAGGAGGTAAAGGACACTTTACTTGAAATTTTGGATCGGCTAATGACCATTGGAGGCATTCTCTCGTTCGATGTTATCGATCCTACCTACAAAATTCCGCACCTAAAAGACGAAGATTTCACCTATATAGAAGGTAAAATTGACGCATACACCGCAGAAATACCCCCTCTCCGCGCGTTTGTGATACCAGGAGGGACGGCCTTATCATCGCACTGCCACGTTGCCCGAAGCATCTGCCGAAGAGCCGAGCGCTATACCTTAAGGCTTGCAGAACAAAGCGATGTGCCCGAAAGTTGCATTCGTTATCTCAACCGTCTTTCCGATTTTCTTTTCGTTTTAGCACGAAAAGCGATTAAAGACGCCAATGCTAGCGAAATTGTATGGAAACCACGAGTAGAATAGAAGAATTTTTTTTTATTTTGCAGAAAACGCAGAAATGCTAGATCAACCCAATTAGCGAATTACTCAAAAAAAATATCACTATGTATTGGACTCTAGAACTTGCATCTAAGCTAGAAGATGCACCTTGGCCAGCTTCAAAAGAAGAACTTATTGACTACGCCACCCGCTCAGGAGCCCCTTTAGAGGTTATTGAGAACCTTCAGGAAATTGAAGATGAGGGCGAAATTTACGAGAGCATTGAAGATATCTGGCCTGATTATCCAAGCAAAGACGATTTCTTCTTTAATGAAGATGAATACTAAAAAATAAGGAGATCTAACGATCTCCTTATTTTTTTATCTCATTCGAAAGCTTCTTTCCGTTTATGCGCTGATAAATTGGAAACGTAGGCCGTGGCGTCTCAAGAACCTCCTTTGCCATGCTCTTGCGCACTTGCTTTTGGGTGA
Source organism: Acetobacteroides hydrogenigenes (assembly GCF_004340205.1). Lineage (NCBI taxonomy): Bacteria > Pseudomonadati > Bacteroidota > Bacteroidia > Bacteroidales > Rikenellaceae > Acetobacteroides > Acetobacteroides hydrogenigenes. The sequence goes on along the minus strand of NZ_SLWB01000007.1, from coordinate 190,629 downwards.
CATCGAATCTGGTTAAAGGTCTGCCATCGGGCCTCCACTTAAAACCTTTAAGCTTAAGCTGCGACTCCTCTACCTTTTCGAGAGGAAACATGTTAGACTCTGGCTTTACCCGGAATACCATGTTTTCGACCTTTCCATCGGAAAGTGTAATACCAATACCGCTACTAGTAGCTAGGTTTACCCCTTTTATCACAGTGCTATCCTTAACAAAGTACACCGTTTGTCCATTCCCTTTTACATCAACCTTAGATATTTTATTATCCTTAAAGTAGGCAACCATGCTACGCCCCTTTATTTGGTTAAAGTAATCATCCGTTTCCTTCTGTGCTATAAAAGAGTTTAGCACCATCTCGGCTCTGTCAACTTTCCTATTCTTGGTGAAAATGGAGATAGAATCTGCCGATATCTGATTCTGCTCATTCCAAATCAAAGGAACACCGTACATATACATTACCGAATCCTTAGTGGTGTACACCAACGAATCGCAAGCCCCCTGAATATCTTTACGGAAAAAACGAACCTTATGAAGCGCCTTTGCAAAGCGGATTAAAGAATCCTTGTCTACAGCTTTCTTGTTACGCAAGTTGTACACCATTAGCGTATCGGCGCGAAGAAATAGCGTATCCTCCTTTGGTTGAAAAGTAACAGCAGCGGCCTTCTTAGTCATAAATGCATACTCGCGATTCCTATCAACAAAACCGTAATCGCCTAGAAGAGCACCGTGGTTAGCCGTATCTAGTAAACATATATTTCGACCTAAATAAAGGAACTCCTTTTTCTTATTGTAAACGATGGAATCGGCCCAGGCCTGGTTCTCCTCCGAAAGAGCATACGAATTTTCGAAAAGGGTGAATACCTTAGATGGTTCGTGGTAGGTTCCCTTTTTACAGGTTAGCATCCCATCCTTATGCCAAAAAACTGACTTACCTAACACCGTTACCTTTTGTGCTTTCTTATCGTAAACCACAGAGTCAGCAATGGCAAGATAGTCGGGATGATGAACCTGAACACTCTTCGTTAGGCTTGCTTGTCCCGAGTTGTCATCGTAAAAGCCAAACTCTCCTTCGATGATTGAACCTTCCGATTCTATAACTCCGCCACCAGAAAAGGACATTTCGCCCTTATTTAACCTGTAATTTACAAAGGGGGCTTTAAGAACAGCACCATCCTTACTAACTATACGAACAATTCCGGTATAACTTGTAATACGAGCAAGGTCTTCTGATCTGTCAAAATCCATTTCAGAACCATACAGTTTACTTCCTTCGCGGGTAATTACTAAATTCCCAGTTGCCAATATTCTATTATTAGGCATCTGAACGGCTCTATCGCACGTAATACGAACTCCTTCCTTTTGGAAATAAACATTACCTGTCATTACTTGATTTCCCTCAGATCCCGAAAGGTTATCGGCGCCCGAAATCCATCGCGATTGCCCACTGGCAACAGATTGTATAAATACAAATAGTACTAGAAGTTTAAGAATCTTCATCTACACCTATTTAATCCAACCTTTTTTACGGAAATCGCACTTTACATACGAGGTGTCGATTCGGATGTACATCCTCAGGATTGCTTCATCCAGCCATTTTTCGAAGTACTCCTCCTGTTTTTTCTGTAGGGCAATATCCTGAATAAGCTTAAAGTCATCTTTTAGGTTTGCCACATGAGAAGGGATGAACTTCTCGATCTTGGTAATTTTTACAACAGACTGTTGAGCATCGTCTACCGATTCGTATGGTTGGGAGATTTGTCCCTCCTTTAAGCTGCTAATCGAGTAATAGTCCTTAGGATTGATATAGTCCTTATCAAACTTGGTCGTGTTATAGTTCATGTTAGAGCCATAAGGAACCATATTAACCACCAACCCTCCATTCAAACGGCTATTCTTGTCTTCCGAAAATCTGAGTGCTGCATTCTCGAAAGAAATGGAGTCCTTACGTATAAGGTTGGCAATGCTGTCGAGCTTATTTATAACCTGCATCTTATGCTCTGCAGAAAAATCTGGTTTAATTAGAATATGGCGAGCATTAAAGAGGTCGCCCTTGCGCTCGATCATCTGAATAATGTGGAAACCATACTCTGACTCTACGATATTTGACACCTGTCCTTCCTTAAGGTTAGCACAAGCATCAGCAAATGGCTTAACATAATTCTTTGCCGGAGCGAAGCCTAATTCGCCGCCTCGCTTAGCCGACTCGATATCCTGCGAATATAGAATTGCTAAGTTCGAAAACTTTTCCCCCTTTAGGATACGCTCACGAATCGAAAGTAGCTTATCCTTAGCCTCTAACTTTGCATTACTGCCTGCTGGTGGGTAAAGAACTATTTGGCGGAATATATACTGATCGGGAAGAAGAGGAAGGCTATCCTTTGGAAGCTTGCCGAAGAACTTTTGTACATCGGTTGGGGTTACGGTAACCTTCTCCATAATTGATGAACGTTCCTGTTGAGCTAGGTACTGGTCCTTGATGGTTTCGCGAAGTTCCTGTCTAATCTGATAGGCCGTTTTCTTGTACATCTCTTCGACAGCTTTCATAGAACCCATTGTAGCAACAAGCCTATCCATCCTATCTTGTAGAGCACCTTCTACCCCCATCTGGTTGATCTTGAGACTATCGATACGAGCCTGGTTAAGAAGCAGCTTTTCGGTAAGCATTTGCTCCAATATTTGGCACTTTACATCTCCATTAGTTGGTAATTCGCCGCTTTGCTTCATCATCAGCAAGCGCTGATCAATATCCGATGAAAGGATAATATCCTTACCTACAACTGCTACAATATAATCCACCAAGCCCTTTTGCTGGGCAAATGACATAAAACTGGTGGCTAGAAGAAATAGCGTTAGTACCACTTTTAAAAGCTTTCGCATATAGAATTTATTTATTATCAACGTAAACTTTCACCTTATTTTGGCGCTTTGCGTTCTCAAATACACCCTTTTCTAAACTCTCGATAAGCTCCTGACGGCGCTTATTAAGAATCACACTTTTAATGTTCTCCATTTCGTAGTCGAAAGGCGATACCGATCCTTTAAGCCTATACTGCCTAACCGACACAAAGTAGGTATAGTCGTTATCGTTCTGCTCAAAGTTGGGATTTTTTGCTAGAAATTCATCCGCATTTTCAGGTTTTGTTGGCAGTTCGCTCAATATTTCGTTAAAGAAGACCCACTTATCGTTGAAGTAGTCGAAGTTTTCGGCTGCCTGACGCCCTATGTTTTCCAACTCTTTCATCGACGACTCTCCACCTACCTTGTACAGCGATCGTATCTTATCAAGATAAGGGGAAGTCGTTTTTACCTTTATATATAGCGCCTTTACGATGGAAGCAGGAAGAATAAAGCTCTGCGCGTTGGCGCTATATACCTTCTGTATTTCCTCCTTCGAGACGTTGGTGTCGAGTTTTTGGTTTAGGTATTGCTGCTCGTAGCGATTAATCAGGAGCGTACTCCTGTAGTCATCCAACTCCTGCGTAACATCCATGTCGGAGCTCGAAAGGTTTTCTTCGGCAATGCTCAGAAGAATCTGCTTACGAGTCCAGCTATCGATATACCCCTTTAGTATTTCGAGGCTATCGGAAGGCTTTACCCCTTCGGGGAAAATATCCTTGATATCCGAGATGTAAAGCTTCTTTCCAAACGCTTCAGCAATAGGTTCTTCTTGGACATCCCTAAAAAAGGAACAGGACGTTACCCCAACCATTAGCACAAGTATGTACAGTCCTTTCTTCATCATCTTTTGGCCAGTATAGCTGACAGCCTACAAAAATAGGCAAATAGCCGATTTAATTACTATGATAACGCATAGTAGCGGCATTTTATTAGAGGAAATGTAAAAAACTTGAACTTTATTGGAGATGTGCGATGTAAAATTTAAGACAACTTCGACACAGAGACTCAGAGGTCACAGAGTATTTATCTTAACTAGGTTATTGCCTCTTCTGCCTAACTTTCGTTTTAAACACAGAGGTGCACGTTTTTTTTGCTTCTTTGACTTTATCTGCAAAACCCACCCCTGCCCCTCCCAAGGAGGGGAAAACAGCCTTGATTGTAACTAGGCCGATATTTCATACTGCCTGTGTCTGGGAATCGCATATCTCACATCGCACATCATATAATCAAAAAAAAGAGCCACGCTAGCTGGTAACGTGGCTCGGAAGTATGGTAAAACCTACGGCTTATCGGCTGTAGTTTGGAGCTTCGCTGGTAATCTGTACGTCGTGAGGGTGGCTTTCGTTCATACCCGAGCTGGTGATGCGGATAAACTTGGCATTCTTAAGCGCTACGATGGTTGGTGCACCACAGTAGCCCATTCCGGCTCGTAGGCCTCCGATCATTTGGTAGAGCACCTCGGCAAGGTTTCCCTTAAAGGGAACGCGGGCAACGATACCTTCGGGAACCAGCTTCTTGATATCGTCTTCCACATCTTGGAAGTAGCGATCCTTAGAGCCTTGCTGCATAGCATCCAACGATCCCATACCTCGGTACGACTTAAACTTACGCCCGTTGAAGATGATGGTTTCGCCTGGAGATTCCTCCACCCCTGCAAATAGCGATCCGGCCATAATGGTATCGGCACCTGCGGCCAACGCCTTAACGATATCGCCCGAGTAGCGGATACCGCCATCAGCAATAATCGGAACACCTGTACCCTTAATGGCATTGTACACGTCCCAAACGGCTTCGAGCTGAGGTACGCCTACTCCGGCAATAACGCGGGTGGTGCAAATTGAGCCTGGTCCAATACCAACCTTAACGGCATCGGCTCCGGCATCTACCAGCATGCGGGCAGCATCACCGGTAGCGATATTTCCGATAACCACGTCAAGGCTTGGGTACGATTTCTTCACCAACTTAAGCAGGTCAATTACCCCTTTAGAGTGACCGTGTGCAGTATCGATAACGATGGCATCTACGCCAGCATCAACCAAAGCCTTAATGCGCACCAACGAATCGCCGGTTACGCCTACGCCTGCAGCAACCCTTAGGCGACCCTTCGAGTCCTTACATGCATTTGGGTTATCCTTAATCTTAGTGATATCCTTAAAGGTGAGAAGGCCAACGAGCTTGTTGTCCTTGTCGACAACGGGCAGCTTCTCGATCTTATTCTTCTTTAACAGTTCGGTAGCGGTTTCGATCTCGGTAGACATCGTGGTGATGATGTTGTCCGAGGTCATTACCTCGTGTACCGGGCGCTTCAGGTCCTCCTGAAAGCGAAGGTCGCGGTTAGTTACAATCCCTACAAGAGTGTTGCTGTCGTCAACAACCGGAATTCCACCGATCTTATTCTCCTTCATCAAGCCAAGCGCATCGCCAACTGATCCCGAGAAGTGTAGGGTGATTGGATCGTAGATCATGCCATTTTCGGCACGCTTTACCTTACGAACCTCTGCGGCCTGCTTTTCGATGGACATGTTCTTGTGGATTACCCCGATACCTCCCTCGCGAGCGATGGCAATGGCCAGCTCAGCCTCGGTTACGGTATCCATGGCAGCCGATACGATAGGCGCATTCAGCTTAATGTTACGGGTAAATCGGGTTGAAATGTCGACGTTGCGGGGCAGAACTTCAGAATAGGCTGGTACTAAGAGAACATCATCGAAGGTTAACCCTTCGTTTACGAGCTTATCTTTAATGAACGACATCTGGGGGTATTTTTTAAAATTGAGCAAAAGTAGTATTTTTCTGCTCACGAGCCGCCCTCAGCACGCAAGATTGACATTCTTTAATGATAACCAACGCTACAATGCGCCACGAGCATTGCAGAAAGGAACCCTGCTTGCAGAATGCCCCCATGCAACTTGCAGGAAAGAATCTTGAGCTCAGGACAACTCTATGCAAACCTCAGGAAGCCTGTCTAGAACTAGGATGGCTCTATGCAGACTTCAGGAAGCCTGTCTAGAACTAGGACGGCTCTATGCAGACTTCAGGAAGCCTGTCTAGAATTAGATCGGCTCCATGCAGACCTCAGGAAGCCTGTCTAGTACCAGATGGACTCTATGCAGACTTCAGGAAGCCGTACTGGATGCAGGACGAAGCCATGATCGCCTTCCGAAGAATTCTCAATCCCAACATTTCGGTTATCTTTGCTGATGGCAACCGCAAACGGGATATATGGACATCTTCCACCAAATACTTAAGAAGTACTACGGGTACAGCAGCTTCAGGCCGCTGCAGCTCGACATCATCCAATCGGTGTACGAGGGGCACGACACGCTTGCGCTGATGCCCACCGGCGGAGGGAAGTCCATTACCTTTCAGGTGCCGGCGCTGGCCAAGGGGGGCACCTGTCTGGTGGTGTCGCCGCTCATTGCGCTAATGAAGGATCAGGTGGAGAACCTCAGGAAGAAGGGGATTAACGCCATGGCCATCCACTCGGGGCTTACGAGGCGCGAGATTGACATTGCGCTGGACAACGTGGCCTACGGATCGGTGAAGTTCCTCTACCTCTCGCCCGAGCGGCTGGGCACCGAACTCTTCCTGGAGCGCATTCAGAAGATGACCATTAGCATGATTGCCGTCGACGAGTCGCACTGCATCTCGCAGTGGGGCTACGATTTTCGCCCCTCCTACCTCGAGATCTCCAAGCTGCGCGAGCACCTGCCCGACGTGCCCATCCTGGCCGTTACGGCAACCGCCACGCCCGAGGTGGCCGATGACATCTGCCTAAAGCTGAACTTTAAAGATGAAAAGCGTTTCCAGTCGAGCTTCGAGCGCCCCAACCTGGCCTACGTGGTGCGTATTTGCGACGACAAGGAGCAGCAGCTCATCAAAATTGCCAATAGCGTTAAGGGATCGGGCGTGGTGTACGTCCGAAACCGGAATAAGACCAAGGAGATTGCCACCATACTGGCCAAGGCGGGCATCTCAGCCGATTTCTACCATGCAGGGCTATCCACCGAAATGCGCAACTTGAAGCAGGACCGTTGGATTAAGAACCAGACACGCGTGATTGTGGCCACCAACGCCTTTGGCATGGGTATCGACAAGCCCGAAGTGCGCTTTGTGGTGCATATGGATGTGCCCGACTGCGTAGAGGCCTACTTCCAGGAGGCTGGCCGTGGCGGACGCGACCTCAAGAAGGCGTACGCCGTAATGCTCTTCAGCCAAGCCGACGAGCAGCAGGCTCGTGACCGACTAGAGAAGTCGTTTCCGCCCATCGACGAGCTGCGGCGGGTGTACCAGGCGCTCTACTCGTTCTACAACATCCCCTACGGCGGCGGCAAGGGGCAGGTGTACGACTTCAACCTGATGGAGTTCTGCACCCACTACCGCATGAGCACGCTGGCGGTGTACAACGCCACCCAGCTGCTGAAGAGCGAAGGATACCTCGAGGTTACCGACGAGCTCGACAACCCATCTAGGGCCATGTTTACCGTGTCGCGCGAGGACTTATATAAGGTGCAGGTATCGCGCAAGGAGCTCGATGCCATCACCAAGCTGCTGCTGCGCACCTACACGGGGCTCTTCGGCAGCTACGCGAATATTGATGAAGGATACCTCGCCAAGATATCGGGGGTGAACGTTCAGGTGGTGTACGAGCTGCTCAAGCAGCTCACCAAGGCGGGCGTCATCAGCTACATCCCCCGAAAGAAAACGCCGCTCATCATCTTCACAGAAGAGCGCCTCGACGACAGGAACATCCGATTCTCGCCCGAGAACTACCGCCTACGCAAGGAGCGCTACCAGCAGCGGCTCAACGCCATGCTCGACTACTGCAACGCCCGCCAGTGCCGCAACCAGCAGCTGCTAGCCTACTTCGGCGAGAAGAGCGACAAGCCTTGCGGCGTGTGCGATGTTTGCCTCGAGAAAACCGAGCTTGATCTCACCCACCACGAGCAGGCTTCCATTAAAAGAGATATCCTCAAAGCCATTGGCGAAAACGGTGCTCTACCCAATATAATTACCGAAACAGTAAAGTTTCCACCCGAAAAGGTGGCTACCGTTCTAAGCTGGATGATCGACTCGGGCATGGTGGAAGTGGTCGGAGAAAAGGTGGTTTCAAGAATCTCTTAACATCGCTTCGCTCTTTTTTTTAAAATTCTTTCACTTTTCGAATCACGTTAGCTCATTTTGTTTAGTTTTGCGACAAACAAAAATTTTACTGCTACATGACAGAAAAAATACAACATGCACTTTCGGAATCTAAGACAGCGCGATGGATTGCGCTTATACTGATTTCGTCAACAATGTTCTTCGCCTACTTCTTTGTAGACGTATTGGCTCCACTACAAGAGCTACTCGAAAAAAGCCCTACCTTCTGGAAACCTGAGGTATTCGGAATGATCGGAGGCGGTGAATTCGTGCTTAACGTAGTCGCCGGTATGCTCATCATCTCGGGTATCATCCTCGATAAGATGGGAATTCGTTTCACCCTGATTACCGCTGGACTAACCATGGTTTTGGGTGCATCCTTAAAGTACTATGCCCTTACCGAAGGTTTTACTCAAACAGCCCTTGCCTCTTTCTTGGGTTCGTTTATTTCTGGAATCCCAGCATCAGCCAAGCTTGCAATGGCAGGTTTTGCTATTTTCGGCGTAGGTGTTGAGATGGCAGGTATCACCGTTTCTAAAACCATCGTAAAGTGGTTTAAGGGCAAGGAAATGGCAATGGCAATGGGACTAGAGATGGCAGTAGCTCGTCTTGGAGTATTCGCAGTATTCCAACTATCTCCTGTTTTTGCAGAAATGGGAGGTCCATCTAAATCGGTATTAATGGGATTGATCTTCCTTTGCATCGGCTTTATGACCTTCTTCATCTACACCTTTATGGACCGCAAGCTCGACAAGCAACTTGGCGAAGCTGCACAACTTGAGCCAGAAGATGAATTCCACCTAAGCGATCTAGGTAAGATTTTCACCAACCCAGGCTTCTTAACCATTGCAGGTCTCTGCGTGCTATTCTACTCGGCAATCTTCCCATTCCAGAAGTTTGCGACCAATATGCTTTCTTCTAAGCTAGACATCAGCCTTAAGGAAGCAAGTGCTTACTTCTCGTACTTCCCTATCGGAGCTGGACTTCTAACACCATTCATTGGTTGGTTCCTTGATAAAAAGGGTAAAGGTGCATCCGTTATGCTATATGGAGCAATGCTTTTGGTAGTTTCTCACCTAATCTTCGCTTTGGTTCCTGCAGAGTCTTTCAATACAGCAATTGCTTTAATAACCATTGTTATTCTTGGCGTTGCCTTCTCATTAGTACCAGCATCTATGTGGCCTTCTGTTCCTAAAATTGTAGAAGCTCGTTACCTTGGTTCTGCATATGGTTGCATCTTCTGGATTCAAAACATCGGACTTATGCTTGTTCCTATGCTAATTGGTTGGTCGCTTAGCGCATCTAACCCTGGCGTTTCCGAGCAAATTGCAGCAGGTGTTGAAGGTGCCAAGTACAACTACATGGTTCCTGAACTCATCTTTGCAGGCTTCGGGGTATTAGCCATCGGCCTTTCGATTGTACTACGAGTTGTAGATCGCAAGAAGGGTTATGGTCTTGAGCTTCCAAACAAGAAGTAATAAAAGACACTTGATACTTTAAAGGCACTCCACCGGGGTGCCTTTTTTAGTCCCTTTCCAAAAGAAATATACACCATACAATCAATGCTATCATACTAAAAAATAACCGCCATTCATCTCTGAATGGCGGTTGTCATTATAGGATATAGACTTTTCTACAACGAACGAACGATGGTTGCCTCACGATCTGGGCCAACCGAAACCACCTGAATAGGCACTCCTGTTTCGGTTTCGATATACTTGATGTAGTCCTTCAACTCAGCAGGAAGTTCTTCGTATGTTTTGCACTTCGAGATGTCAGTCTTCCAGCCCTTGAATTCCTTGTAAACAGGCTCAATTTTTGCCTCAATATCGTAAGGTAGATAATCAATAACCTCACCGTTTACCTTGTAACCAACGGCCACCTTAATGGTATCGAAGCTATCAAGAATATCAGCCTTAGTCATAATAAACCCGGTAACCCCGTTTAGCATAACAGCGTACTTTAGGGCAACTAAGTCGAGCCAACCGGTACGGCGAGGGCGACCAGTCGTTGCGCCAAACTCGCGACCAATACGGCGAATCTCCTCGCCTACCTCATCGTCGAGTTCGGTTGGGAATGGACCGCTACCTACGCGGGTACAGTATGCCTTAAAAATTCCGTAAACGTTACCAATGCGAGAAGGAGCAAGTCCCAATCCGGTACAAGCACCTGCACAGATGGTATTTGAAGAGGTTACAAAAGGATATGAACCAAACTCGATATCGAGAAGCGATCCCTGAGCACCTTCGGCAAGAATTGTTTTTCCTTCCTTTAGGTACATGTTAATCTCATGCTCGCTTTCAATAAACTTGAATCGCTTAAGATTCTCAATACCTTCAAACCACTTTTGCTCGTACTCGGTAATGTCGTACTGGTAATCGTAGTGCTTAAGCATATCGGTATGCTTTTGCTTAAGCGCTTGGTACTTCTGCATAAAGGCTGGCGAAATAGTATCGCCAACACGAAGACCATTACGACCAGTTTTATCCATGTAAGTTGGTCCAATCCCTTTAAGGGTAGAGCCAATTTTAGTCTTACCTTTCGATGCCTCCGAAGCGGCATCAAGTATGCGGTGAGTAGGAAGAATTAAGTGCGCTCTTTTCGAGACAATAAGTTTTTTGGTAAGATCGGCACCTTGATCCTCGAGTTGCTTAATTTCTTCCGAAAGAATCACAGGATCAATAACAACTCCATTTCCAATGAGGTTGATGGTATCGTGGAATATACCGGAAGGAATGGTATGAAGAACAAATTTTGAATCATTAAACTCTAGCGAGTGACCTGCATTCGGACCTCCTTGAAAACGCGCAATAACCTCATATTTTGGTGTTAGCACATCTACAACCTTACCTTTTCCTTCGTCTCCCCACTGAAGACCTAAAACTACATCTACTTTCATCGGAAGAAGCATTATTTTATTTTGTTCATATGTAACCCGCAATACCAAGCACCAAAGATGTGCAGAGTAGTGCGGGTTGCAGTATCTCATTTTTTTACAGTTTGTAAAGGTATAAAATTATACTATCAACCTATGTTAATCAGTATAAATTCTACGCAATTAGAGGAATATAATAAAGGGGAAACGCGCAATGCTGTTTCCCCTTTTTGTACTGTTTGAATGAAAGAATCGAGGCTAAACGCTCTATTAAAAGCAATATATCGCCACGTATACTACTGCTCGTCGGTTTTCTTGCTCTTGCATTTTTTGCAGATACCGTAGAAGTAAAGCGAGTGGTAGGCAATCTTAAAATCCATTAGCCGACCAGCCGTATCCTTTATCTCCTGTATTCGTGGATCACAAAACTCTATAACATCGCCACACTCCAAACAAATAAGATGGTCGTGCTGGCTACACTCAAATGCTTTTTCGAACTGCGCCAAATTTTTACCAAACTGATGCTTGGTTACCAATCCGCATTCCAAAAGCAGCTCAATTGTATTGTACAGCGTGGCACGGCTCACTCTATAGTTCTTATTCTTCATGTAGATGTATAGAGTCTCCACATCAAAGTGGCCTTCACGCGAATAAATCTCGTCTAGAATAGCAAATCGTTCAGGTGTTTTACGATGACCTCGCTTTTCGAGGTAATCGGTAAAAATCTTCTTAACGGTATCGCGAGAATCAACACAAACCATAGCCAAATAATTTATTACAAAACGCTATTGCAAAGTTATTTAGATTTATTATAAATCAAAATGAAAACTAAAAATTATAACGTTTGAAAACTAGCTGGCAGAACAATAAATGAGCAATCACCTATCAAATGGCTTGTGGCTACTCCTCCACCTTTTCCACTCTATTGATCGAGTCGATACCCTTAATCTTCATCAACCCTAGAATAAGGTTATTCAGGTCTGTTCTGCTATGAACGTAGAGATCGATAAAACCTTCAAATATGCCATCGTGGCTCTCGATAGTTAATCGCCTCATATTAACGTTAAGCTGATTGGAAATAAGTCCGGCAATATCACTTATAACTCCTATTCGGTCTATTCCCCTAACCTCTATTCGGCTAAGAAATGACATTAGCTTATGAACCGACCACTTTGCGTTCACTATTCGATCGCCATGCTGCGTCGAAAGACGGATCGCTTCGGGGCAGCCCTTTTTATGAACCACTACATTATCATCTTCATCGAGATAGCCTATCACATCGTCGCCAGGAATAGGCCTACAGCACTCCGAACGGACGTACGAAAGCGTTGCCGTATTATCAACCACGTTTTCTTCGAGCATAAACGGCTTTTTCAAATCTACCCCTGATTTCACCTCGTCTTCCAAAAACGTATCACGGTCAGACTCGGAACTTATATGAACTAGCCCTCCAAAGGTGATATTCCAGTAACGAACAAAACGATTTGGCTTGTTCTGCTTTAAGACCTTCTTAAAATCATCGATATTGATGATGCCAGCACCTATTTTACTGTAAAATTCTTCTTTAGACTGTACATTATAGGCAGGCAACAGCTTATTAAGCACACGAGAGTTAGGAGTAAGTCCCAACTCCTGCAAGCGGGTAGCTAAGATCTCTTTACCTTTTGCTATTCGATTTTTAACCTCCGACTTTATCGCACTTTTAATGTACGACTTAGCTTTTGCAGTGGTTGCAAAGTTTAGCCACTCGCTCTGGGGTTTTTGGTTATTTGCCGTAAGAATTTCTACCTGATCACCACTGTTAAGCGTATGGTTTAGCGGCACCAGCTTATGATTAACCTTTGCACCAATTGCATGGTTGCCAATCTCCGAGTGAATTTCGTAGGCGAAATCAAGTGCAGTTGTACCCTGTGGCATTACCTTTTCCATACCCTTAGGCGTAAACAGCACTATTTCGGCACCAAAAAGGTTAAGCTTAAAGTCCTCCAAGAATTCTATTGCATCACTTTTCGGATCTTCGAGTAGCTCGCGGATGCGACGAATCCATTTGTCGAGTTCAGACTCCCGCTCTGCGGCTGTCTGATCACCAGACTTATACTTCCAGTGAGCGGCAAAGCCTCTTTCGGCAATATCGTTCATCCTTTCAGAACGAATTTGCACCTCGACCCAAGTTCCCAAAGGCCCCATTACGGTACAGTGCAGAGCCTCGTAGCCATTTGCTTTGGGCGTACTCACCCAGTCGCGAAGCCGATCGGGTTTTGGCTTGTATATCTCGGTAATTATGGAGTAGATGTGCCAGCATTGAGCTCTTTCGGGGATTCCGGGAGATGGGGTAAAAACGATTCTAATGGCAAAAAGATCGTAGATCTCTTCGAAGGATACCTTTTTCACCTGCATCTTTCTCCATATGGAGTATACCGACTTCATCCGGCTATTCATATCAAATATGATATTGCTTTCCTGAAGTTTCTCCAGTATCGGATGGGTAAACTGCTGTATCAGTTCATAACGGGTAGTCTCGGTCTCTTCAATTCTTTTTTGAATGGAATTATAGGCTTCGGGGAAGCGATACTTTAGGCTTAAATCTTCGAGTTCTGTTTTAATGGCATAAAGCCCCAAGCGGTGGGCAAGCGGTGCAAAAAGGTAGATGGTTTCGCTGGCAATTTTCATCTGCTTATGCGGTGGCATCGAGTCGAGCGTACGCATATTGTGCAGCCTATCTGCAAGCTTAATTATGATTACCCGAATATCATCGGTAATCGTTAACAGCATTTTTCGAAAATTCTCCGCTTGTAAGGAGGCATTCTGATCGAACACCCCAGACATCTTGGTTAATCCATCAACTAAATAGGCAATTTTTGGGCCAAACCGATGCTCAATATCCTCTATCGTAAATTCGGTATCTTCAACAACATCATGCAGCAATGCGGAAGAAATTGACTTTGCCCCTAACCCAATTTCGTGAGCTACAATACGCGCAACCGCAATGGGATGCAGTATATACGGTTCACCAGACTTACGCCGCACGCCCATATGTGCTTCATTGGCAAACTCGAATGCCCGACGAATCATGGACACACCATTCTCATCAATATCGCGTATACAGCTGCTAAGCATCTCCTCGAAATGCTCATTAACCATATTCTGCTCTTCCTCCATTGATACTTGGGGCTGCTTCGCTTTTGCCATTGTCCGTTAACCTAAAATTTCAACAACCGTATTTTACTACGTAGCTTATGTCTAATCCGTCTAATTCAAAACAAGTGGACTAATATAACTAAAAAACAGGCTGTATTGTAACCGTTAACGGTTTACAACAATATGTCTGCTACAAGAACTTCAGACGATGATAGGCTATCGATTCCCAACAACTATCTCCGAGTAATCTTTTGGATCGAGATATTTTTGAGCCAATTCTAACAGTTCTTCGGAGGTGATGCTCTTAACTCTTTCGAAATGACGAGAGATAAAGTTTACAGGTAGCCCCGATTGGTATAGTTCGAGAATGGCATCGACAATGCTGAAGGGGCCATCAAGCATGCGAAGCATCTCGCCTACCATGTAGTTTACCACCAATGACAGTTCCTCCTCTCCTACCTTCTCCGTACGAAGACGTTCCATCTCCTTTACCACCTCTTCGATGGTTGCACTGGTTACCTCACTCCCAACCTCGGTAGAGATGGTGAGATAACCGCTCTCTTGCATGGACACCAACGAGGAGAAGATGCCATAGGTGTACCCCTTCTCCTCGCGAATATTGGACATCAGTCGTGAGCCAAAGTACCCACCAAAGATGGTAGCCAGCACTTGCATCCCCGAGTAGTCGGGATGGTTACGTGCAAATAGCACCCGTCCCATGCGAACGGCCGACTGTACCGCATCGTCCTTTTGAAAATAAATTTTGTGAGGTACTGGAAGATCGGATAGGTTTACGATTGGCGTATCGGTAGCATTACGACGAATTACAGCATCGAATTCGCGAGCTACATTCGCAACAACATCCTCGTTTACCATCCCTGAAACAAAAATCAAGGCTCCTTGCTCAAGGTAACGCTCGCGGTGGAACGCTTTAAGATCGTCAGCAGATAGTGCGTCGTAATCCTCAGGTTCGGCAAACGATCCGTAAGGGTGATCTTTACCGTAAAGAGTCGCGGCAAACTGCTCGCGCGCCTGGTACATCACCTTCGCCTTCTCGATAGCCATCGTGGTCTTGCGCTTTTGACGGTAGGTTTCGAACTCATCGGCATCGAAGGCTGGATAAATTACAATCTCCTTCAGCAGCTCGAGGGTTTGGTAGAGGTACTTCTCCAAACAAAAAGCCGAGATCACCGCATGGTCGCGGTCGATGCTGTAGTCGATGTGCGAACCGTAGAAATCTAGCTTTTCGGCCAGTTCCTGCGCGCTGTAGCTCTTGGTACCATCGGATAGCAATCCAATGGTAGAAGAGGCCTGAAGCATCTTCTGCTGGTACTTGGTACCTGCAGGAAACTGCAGGGTTATGCGTACAATATCTTGTGTTCCGATCTTCAGCCAAAGCACCTCGCGCTTGTCGGCGGTTAAATGCTTCTGAGGAGATGGAATCTCTATCGTGCTGGGTAACGAAAATTCGGGTTGGATTGCTCTGTTTACCATATCCACCTATTTTTTTGCAATGTAATGTAGGGTCGACGAGTTGCTATCAACCAGCAACGATGCGGCAGCTTGCGCAATATCGTCGGCTGTAACGGCGCGGTAGCTGTCCACCTCGGTATTAATCATACCGGCATCGCCAAGCATTTCGTAGTAGCCAAGGTTCATTGCCTTATTGAGAATGCTGGTTTCGCCGAACACGATGGAGGCCTCATACTTATTCTTCACCTTTTCGAGCTCGTAGTCCGATATTTTTTCGTTGATAACCCTATCGATTTCTTCGGCAATGGCCGCCTCGGCAGCATCAAACGAAACGCCCTCGCTGAGCTTCCCCGAGAATACGAACAGCCCCGGATCGACATCGCCCGATAGGTAGGCGTTTACCTCGGTAAAGAGGCGGCGCTCCTGTACCAAGTTGCGGTAGAGGCGCGACGAACGGCCGTTCGATAGGATATCCGACAGCATATCGGTGGCGTGGTACTCGCGGCCCAGCCTATCGGTCATGTGGTAAACCTTGTAGAGCGCCGATGTGGGCACCTCGCGCTCCACCTCTAGGTAGCGAGCATCGGTTTGCTTAGGTTCTTGTGGGATGATGCTCCCATCGAGCCTCTGAGCAGGAAGATCGCCAAACCAGTTTTGCGCTAAGTCGAAGATATACTGGTAATCGAAGTCGCCCGTTACGCTTAGGATGGCATTGTTGGGGCTGTAGAAGCGCTGGTAGAAGTCGCGCACGTCGTCGAGCGTAGCGTTGGTAATGTGCGAGGTCTCCTTGCCGATGGTGGGCCACTGGTAGGGGTGTACGTTGTACGCCAGCTTGCGCAGCAGCAGCCACAGGTCGCCATAGGGCTGGTTGAGGTAGCGCTGATTGAACTCCTCCACTACCACGTTCTTTTGCACCGCAAGGCTCTGCTCGTTGATGTTGAGCCCGAACATACGGTCCGATTCGAGCCAAAAGGCCGTCTCGATGTTCTCCTTGGGGAGCGTCTCGTAGTAGTTCGTATAGTCGTTGTTGGTAAAGGCGTTGTTCTCGCCACCGGCCATCTGCAGCGGATCGTCGAACGAGGGTACGTTTACCGAGCCGCTAAACATTAGGTGCTCGAAGAGGTGGGCGAATCCCGTCTTATCGGGCGACTCGTTGCGCGAACCCACCTTGTAGAGCAGGTTAAAGGCGGCCATGGGCGACGAGCTATCGCGATGCGCGATAACCGTCAGTCCGTTAGCCAGCGTATGCTTCTTAAAATCGATCATCAACCTAGAATTTTATCGTAGATAGGGTTTCTTGCCTTTGGCTAAACTCAGCAACAAGCTCGTCGACGATTTGTTTAACGGGCTTGATGGCCTTTACCATCGAGGCGATCTGCCCGATCTCGAGCTCGCCTTCAACCAAATCGCCCTCGAAGATGCCCTTCTTGGCGCGTCCACGGCCTAGTAGCGCTTTTAGCTCCTCGGCAGCGGCTCCGCGATCCTCGAGCTCGGTTACCTTTTGGTAGAATTCGTTCTTAATAAGGCGGGTTGCGCCAATCTTTTTAAGGCTAAGCATGGTATCGCCCTCCTCGAGCTCGGTGCAGCGCTTCTTGAAGGCCTCATGCGCCGACGACTCCTCCGAAAGCGCAAACAAGGTTCCGATCTGCACGCCATCGGCACCTAGCGCCATGGCGCCAAGCATGCCGCTACCCGATCCTACGCCTCCTGCGGCAATAAGCGGAAGCGATGTGGCCTTGCGCACCTGTGGAATTAAGGCAAAGGTGGTGGTCTCCTCGCGCCCGTTGTGGCCGCCGGCCTCGAATCCCTCGGCAACTACGGCATCAACGCCCGCATCCTCGCACTTCTTGGCAAACTTAGAGCTCGACACCACGTGAACCACGGTAATGCCGTTATCCTTTAGGTGCTTTGTCCATGTTTTTGGATTTCCGGCCGAGGTGAAAACGATCTTTACACCCTCCTCTACGATGATTTGCATGATGCGCTCGATCTCGGGGTAAAGCAGCGGTACATTAACGCCAAAGGGTTTGCTGGTAGCGGCTTTTGCCTTCTGGATGTGCTCGCGCAGCATCTCGGGATGCAGCGATCCGGCCCCAATAAGGCCCAATCCACCCGCCTCCGATACGGCTACAGCAAGCCTCCAGCCGCTGCACCATACCATTCCACCTTGGATAATCGGATACTTTATGTTGAAAAGGGAGGTAACTCTGTTACTCATTGCTTCTGATTTTAATTTGACCTGCAAAAGTAGCAAAAGAATGCCACAACGCTGTCGGAACACCGATTTTACTGATGCGACAGATTTACGCTGATCGTTTGACCACGAAGAACACTAAGGACCTCACAAAGGAAATGGCTTACCCGCTTCAGGAAGCCGTTTCCGAACGTGAGGAAATGGCTTTCGAACGTGAATAAATGGTTTACCTGCATTAGGAAATGATTTCCTGACGTGGGGAAATGGTTTCCTCGCTTTAGGAAACGATTTCCTGATGTGAAGAAATGGCTTCCAAACGGGATAATACAAAAAACCCCTTCAGAAAGCTTTTCCGAAGGGGTTTCAACAATATTATTGAACAAAGATTAGCTAGGCCATGCAGTATGCGGTAATATCGTGCGATACCTTAAGCACTTTTAGCAGGTTCGAGCCTTCGTAAACCGGCGTAAACACCTCTTCGAAGGTACGGGTTTCGTTGCCCACTTTTCGCTTCATTACAACTGTCCTAGAGCTACCCGCCTTAACGCTTGTCCATAGCTGGTTAAACTCTTCGATGCTGTATCCGTTATCGGCAAACTCTTTTGCCAGCGATACGCCAATCAACTTTTCGTGAGTAAGGCTTAGGTGGGCGAGCAAGCTGTCGCTGGCACCAATGGCGTTGCCCTTGGAGTCGTAGTCGGTCCACATCACCAGCTTGCCAAAAGCTTCGATCATGCCGCTAACCTGGTCGTGCTGGCGCTGTGCCTCCTCTTGGGTGGAGCGCAGCTCCTCGAGGTTCTGGCGCATCTCCTCCTCCTGGGCGGCCATCATCTCGGCCTGTAGCTTCGACTGCTCGAGCAGCTCCTGGGTAATAGAGTTGGTTTGTGCGAACGATATGGCAGAAGCAACGCTTTCGGCCATCTTCAGGATCAGCTCCTGCTGGTAGTCCTCTATCAGCTTAAACGATGCCACCTCGATAACGCCGAGCACCTTGCCATCGTGAATAAACGGAACGATAAGAAGGTTATTGGGGTTGGCGCCACCTAAACCAGAGGTGATCTTGATGTAATCGTTAGGGATTTCCTTCAGGTAAACCTGCTCCTTCTCAGCCACACACGCCCCTAGAAGCCCCTCGCCAACCATAAACGATCGCTGCATCAGCTTATAGCGATCGTAGGCAAAGGCCGATCGTAGCTCGAAGATAGGCTCCTGCTCATTCTCGTCGTTTAGCAGGAAGATGCCGCCTTGGTTGGCATCAATAGCCACCACCACTTCCTTAACCAGCGTCTTGCAAAGCAGGTCGATATCGTGGTTGTTTTTTCTGATGACCTCGTTGATTTTTGCAAGGCTATCGGCAAACCAGCGACGACGCTCGTCGTTCTGCTTGCGAACCGCCTCTTCCTCGTCGGCCTTTTTAAGGCTGTCTCGCATGTTTACCAACGATTTTCCGAGCAGGTCGTCCTCACTCATCAGCTCGAGATTGGTATCCAGCTGCCCCTTACCGATCTCCTCGGCGAATCGCTCCTTATGGATAAGCCCATCTAGGGTTTTATTGATGGCATCCCCCATTTCGCCCAGCTCGTCGTTGGTAATGTGCTGCACCCGCATCTCGGCCGACAGCTCGCCTCGCGACATCCTGTTCAGCATTCCCGTAATACGCTTTACCGGATCGGTAATGCTCTTGGAAAGAACTGAAATTACGATAGACATGAAGGCCAACCCGAGCACGCCAACAAGCAGGGTTATAAGGAATGCGCCTCTGTTTTGGGCGTATATTTCGCCGGTAGGAACCGATATTCCAAATGCCCAGGTCGAGGCATCGTCGCGACCAACCTTAATTGGAGCAAACGAGAAGTAGGTTTCAACCCCTAGGCTATCTTCGGCCACAAACGAGCACAGATGGCCCGCTTTAACGCTATCCAGAATGGTCGCGGCGTAATCTCCAATACCCTTCAGGTTCGAGATATTCTTTGCCAGAATCGTTTTGTTGGGATGCCCCGCAATGCTCCCCGACTGAGCAACCAACATGGCATTTGCCCCCTCGAAGGGCTTAATCTTTTCGAGCATTGCTTGGTACTGGTCCAGGGTAATATCCTCGGCCATGATGCCGATAAACTTTCCGTCACGCATCATTGGAACCGACAGGGTCGACATCATTTTAGCCTCCGACTTCCCTTGAGCGTATACGTCGAGATACGGCTCCCACGCGTTTTCGCGCGGATTATTCTTCTGAATGGCGTACAGCGGAGGATCACCGTCTAAGCTTCTTTCGGCGGTAGACTCAATAATTTTGCCGCCATCATTTGTAATGGTGAACGATTTTCGCCCGTACGGTTTGCTCCACGACGGATCAAGGAAGGTGTACTCCCAGCTATCCCAAATGGAGTAGACATTCGGATTAACCTTAAAGATATTCCGAATCATCTCATCCTTCAGCGCTATAAGCTGCACTGGGGAGTAGCCCTTAGCCGCTTTCAAGCCTTCGGATATGGTGCGTAGCATAGACATGTCGCTATTCATGATCCCACCCACCTCACGGGCGTATCTTTCCGAATAGGCGTCTATCATCTTAGTTGTTTGCCTAAAAGATGACTTACGGTTTGCCAAGCTTATATACCCAAAAACAACAATGTATATGAGTATCGTAGAGCCTAGGATGTAGAGCTGAATCTTTTTTCGAATGGACAGATTTAAGTTCATTATCGTAGGTAGTTTTAATAGGCCCAAATATAATTTATTAGAGATTAACTCCTAATTTTTATCCACACTATTTTAAAAATACAATAAATAAAAGCAGCCGTAGCTGCTTTTCCTTGCGCAAAACTGCACGTTATTTTTCTATTCTAATGCGAGCATCAACAGCGACCACCTTATCGCGTGTCCCCAAGAGTGGGTTTATATCCATCTCGAATATCTCGGGAGCAACCTTGCATAGAGCCGAAACTCTCGCAATAATCTCGGCGTACTGATCCTCGTTAACCGGCTCCTGACCTCTTGCGCCAGCTATAATCTTGTACGATTTAAGCCTATGGATCATGTCATGCGCCTCGTTAATACCTATAGGAGCAAGACCAGCGGTAACATCCTTTAGCACCTCTATAAAGATACCGCCAAGACCGCAGAATATTAAATGTCCGAAGTCGCCCTCCTGCTTTGCGCCCACAAAAAGCTGGGTTCCGCTTAGCATTGGCTGAAGAAGGATAGCCGTCGTATCCTTAATCTTCATCATACGCTCGAACTCCTTAAGAGCTGTTTCCTGATCGGTTACGTTAAGCACCACACCGCCAACGTCCGACTTATGTACCGGCCCAACCACCTTCATTACCACAGGGTAGCCTATCTCGTTAAGAGCTGCAACACAGGCTGCAGGGGTATCAACCACCATTTCCTTTGCGCGTGGTACGCCGGCTGCATCGAGCAACTCCTGCACCTTTTCGGGTAGCAGATAGCCATTCTCGGCCTCGTCTACCACCTTACGTATTTTTGCAACATCTAGCGAATACGAATCGGCATCCAGAACAGCTGGCTTTGGGGTATTGTAAACCTTGGCAAGCGCCGCACCAAACACCACCTCATCGGGGAAGTTAATGCGTCCCTTAGCTAGGAATGCCTCTATTTCGTCCTTTACGTTGATAACGCTTGGCAGGATAGGATAAATAGGCTTCTTGCACTCCTTCATCTTCCGGTCGAGCACTTCGTACACGTCGTACACGGGGAAAAGACCAGGACTACCAAAGATCACCGCCATAGCATCAATCTCGTCGAAGTCGTTCTCGCAGGCATCAATTATATCGCCAAGCTGTTGGGCAGTACCTGTAGCCAAAAAGTCAATAGGGTTGGCCACCGACGAACCGGCAAATAGCTTTTCGAGAAGATTCTTTGCTTTTGGGCTGGTAATCGGAGGAACGTTAAGGCCGTTATTCGACAGCACATCGGTAAGCATTACGGCTGGACCACCGGCATGGGTAATCACCGCAATATTTTTGCCCTTTAGCTCGGGATGCATAAAGATGGAGGCAATGGTAGATAGCTCCTGCCTTCCTCCACATCTAACTATACCCGCCTTACGGAATAGCGCCTCGACAGCCACATCTGGACTGGCAAGGGCTCCGGTATGCGACGATGCGGCACGGCTTCCGGCCTCCGACGATCCCGACTTAACGGCAGCAATCCTACATCCCTTAGAAATTAGCGAAGAGGCGTGCTTGAGCAGCATTTCGGGCTTATTGATGCTCTCTACGTATATAAGCTTAACCTTGGAACTTTTCCCTTCTACATAGGTCTCGTCGAGATACTTTAATACATCTTCGACCCCCATTTGCGCGCTATTCCCTACGGAGTACACGCTCGAGAAGGTTAGCCCATTAGGAATCCCCGATTCCATAATGAAAACAGCTGTTGCTCCAGATCCCGAGATAAAGTCGACACCCATAGGGTCGAACTTAGGGATTGGTGTAGTGAAAACGCCCTGATGGTTGGAGTTCATAACCCCTACACAGTTTGGCCCAATTAGGCAGCCATTGTTTGCGTTGATGATATCCACGATCTCCTGCTCTAGACGTGCCCCTTCCTCGCTTTCCTCATGGAATCCTGCAGAAAGAATTATAAAGGCTTTTGTACCCTTATTCTCGGCCAGCTCGCGCACAGATGCAGGACAAAACTTGGCGGCAATAGCCAAAATTGCCAAATCTACCTGAGGAAGATCCTCTACCGATTTAAACGTTTTGGCACCCTGAACATTTTCCGCTTTAGGGTTAACCACAAAAAGATCGCCTGCAAAGCAGCCATCTAGTAGGTTTTTAAGAACTTTACCTCCGGGTTTCTGGATATCGTCGCTACCGCCAACAACAACTATGCTTTTGGGGTTTATCAGCTGTTCATTTATCATTTTAGCACTTTTACATTTGACGGTAAAAGTACTAATTTTTCATCCAATACAGCTATTTTACGTCATATTTGTACAATTTACCCTAATTATAATTACAATATAAAAGTTAACAATCCATTTTCACGACAAAACAAAAGATCAATCAATCCTTCTTAACAATCATCGTTAAGGCATCCTGAAGTAAGGGATATTTAAATGAGTAACCCGACTCTAAAAGCCGACGAGGGACAACGATTTTACCTCCAACAATCACCTCATTTGCCATCTCTTCGCCAAATAGAAGCTTAACGGCCCAAATAGGGATTGCAAGAAGAGCTGGGCGGTGCAGTACGCCTCCAAGTGTTTTTACAAACGAGGAGTACGAACATGGATTCGGTGCTACAAGGTTGTAAACGCCCGAGGATTCCCTACTCCTTAACAGATGAAGAATAGCACCAACCTCATCGTCAATATGAATCCACGAGAAGGGCTGCACCCCTTTACCTATAGAGCCCCCCAAACCGAGCTTAAATAACGGCAGCTGCTTGCCAAGAAATCCGCCTCCGAAGCCTAAAACAATACCTGTACGAACAATAACCAACCTAGCTACTACATCCTCTAAAGGAAGAATGGCATCCTCCCACTGCTTACAGACCTCGGCAAGGAATCCGGTTCCTACTTCCGAGAACTCATCAGCCTCTATCCGATCCTTACGTTCGTACTTATACCCATAGTACCCAATAGCTGATGCTTGAACCACAACATCCGGCTTAGAATCGGCCTGCTGGATAGCACTACAAAGAGCGCTGGCCGCATCAACCCTCGACTTTAGGATTGCCTGCTTACGTTCGGGAGTCCAACGCTTATCGGCGATACCCTCTCCAACCAGGTTAACTACGCCATCTGCCTTTTCTACAATCGGGATAAGCTCCTGCACCGAAGAGCCATTCCACCGAGCGTACTCAACCATGCCTCGCCCTTTACCTACTGCACCAACCTTTGGATGCCGCGAGACAACGGTTACATCAACCCCATCCTGTACTAACAAGCGGGTAAGATGCGAACCAATAAAACCTGTGCCGCCAAGAATTGCCACTCGCATAGCCTTCTTTTTTTAACGGCTAATGTACAGCTAATGCCTGTAGGGTTGTTCTATTTTCGAGGTCTTTTTGCAAACGGGATACCTGCTCGGCTTAGCGCTAACCAGCAGTAGAGGTATAGATGAGCATTGTTACCGCGTGAATACTCTTCTCCCGTACTTAGAAGAGCGCCGTTACCGCGTGAATATTCTTCTCCGGAGCAGAGAAGAGCGCCATTACCGCGTGAATGCGAGTCCCCCAATGTCAGAAGAGCCCTGTTACCGCGTGAATATTTTTTTTCCGGAGCAGAGAAGAGCGCCGTTACCGCGTGAATAGCGATCTCCCTAGTAGGCGAGGGTACAAATACGCTAGAAAAATTGGGGAGAATTGTCCACGACAATGCGTACGGCGCATGGATAAAAAAACCCCTGCCAAGGCAGAGGTTTCATTATGCTAAAATGGTAAATCTTCGTTACCCTCCATCGAATCTACAGGAGGAGGTATTTCTCCGGGGAATGGAGGCATACCGGCAGAACCACCCTGCGATTGTGGGGTTATTCTCCAGGATCTAAGATCGGTGTACCAGCGCTCGTTGTACTCGCGCGACTCCACGTTAAAGCTAACCGTGATGCTATCGCCAACGTTAACACGACTTAGGTCGTTAACCTTATCGCCCCAAGCCGAAAAGCATACCTTTTTTGGATACTGCTCGGTGGTTTCGACAACAAAATCTTGCTTTACCCATTCGCCGTTCTTTCCGGCACCGCGCTGCTGAGGCAATACCTTTAGTAGCCTACCTGTTACTTCTAAGCTCATTATATCTTATTCTTCAAAAATTTCAATCTTAAGAATTTTGTCGCCTTGACGGATAAGGTCGATCACCTCTAAGCCCTCGTAAACCTTTCCGAAAACGGTATGGCGACGGTCAAGGTGTTGAGTGTTCTGACGGTTATGGCAGATAAAGAACTGCGAGCCACCGGTATCTTTTCCGGCATGTGCCATCGAAAGAACGCCTCTATCGTGGTACTGGTTGTTTCCGCTGGTTTCGCACTTAATAGAGTAGCCGGGGCCGCCTGCTCCTGTACCATCGGGGCATCCACCCTGAATTACGAAGTTAGGGATTACACGGTGAAAGGTAAGCCCATCGTAGAAGCCCGACTTGGCTAGCTTGCAAAAGTTTTCAACGGTGTTGGGCGCATCTTCTTCGAAGAAGTTAACCTTCATCACCCCTTTTTCGGTATGAATTGCTGCTGTTCTCATCGCTTTAAATGTATTTTTTGTTTGACCACAAAGGTAAATATTCTGATGGAAAATGGATAGTAAAAAAAGGGCTGCTTCCTATATCATTTAGAAAGCAGCCCTTGCATATGCTATCTACAGCTACTTCTTCTTAGGATTAGAGGCCGTAGCCTTCTTCTTTGCTGGGGCTGCCGATTTTGCGGGGGTAAGCGCTTTGGCGGGCACCACCTTGCTCTTATCTGCAGGAGCATCGCTAACCTTTACATCTACCAACTCTATCTCAAAGATAAGGGCAGAGTTTCCGGGGATTGCATTACCAGCACCACGCTCGCCATAAGCTAGCTTCGAAGGGATGTAAAGCATAATTGTACCCCCCTTACCGATTAGCTGAACGCCTTCGGTCCAACCTGGGATAACCTGATTTAGAGGGAAGGTAATTGGTTTACCATAGTTCTTCGACGAGTCGAACACCTTTCCATCAATTAGCGAACCGGTATAGTGCACAACTACCGTATCGGTAGCCTTAGGCATTAGCTTAGCATCGCCTGGATTGACAATCTTATACTGTAAGCCGCTAGGAAGTTCAACAACTCCGGCCTCCTGCTTATTCTTAGCCAAAAAGTCTTCGCCTTGCTTTAGCGCATTATCCATAGCTTCCTTTTGGATCTTTCCAAAATAGGCCTGAACAACGCCCATGGCCTCCCTTTCGTTAATCTGTAGGTTTTCTGGATTATTGCTCAGCATATCCTTTATAGCCTTTGCAACAATTCTTTCGTCAACTGTCTTTACCTGAAAGTTACGAAGGCTCTGACCAACAGTAAGCCCTATGGCATAGCAAACCGAATCGGACGCATTTTTAAGCTTCATCGTCTTCAGCGAGTCGCCCTGCTGATTTGACGGGAACGACGCAGAGTAAGAAATTGTGCTGATGCCAACTAGGGCAATTGCAGCCAAGAGTACTTTCTTCATTTGGATTTGATTTTATCAAACATGTTTACGGGTTGAAATGTATAACAAATATACCATATATGCTTCAACCGCCAGGAAAGATCTCAAACAATCGATCCTTCTTCTTATTGTATTATCACCTGATTACACATAAAAAAGGCTGCCTATACTTGATATCGACAGCCTTTTATATCCTATAAAAGCGTTAGCTATTTCTTAGCAGCAGCAGGAGCAGCACCCTTGATTACGTCAAGAAGCTCTACTTCGAAAATAAGGGTAGAGTTAGCAGGAATTACATTACCAGCACCTCTTTCGCCATAGGCAAGGTTAGCAGGAATGAAAAGCTTAATCTTACCACCCTTACCGATAAGCTGAAGACCTTGAGTCCATCCAGGAATAACGCCACCTAGCACAAAACGAGCTGGCATTCCTTGCTTCTTCGAAGAGTCGAACTCTTTACCATCGATAAAAGTACCGGTATAGTTAACAACTACGGTATCGGTAGCTGTTGGCTTAATATTTTGATCACCAGGAGCGTTAATCTTATACTGAAGACCATTAGGAAGAGCAACTACGCCCGATTCTTTCTTGTTCTTTGCCAAGAATTCTTCTCCGTCCTTAACATTCTTGTCAGCAATTTCCTTTTGTAGCTTGGTAAAGTATGTTTGGATAACGGTCATAGCCAATTGATCGTTCATCTTCACCTTGGTGGTATCACCGCTCAATACATCTTCAATAGCCTGAGCAAGGACTTTTTCGTTGATGTTTTGTGCACGATAACCTTCTAGGTTACGTCCGATGCTTACACCAAAAGCATAGCTGGCTGAGTCTGCTAGGTTAGCGAACTTATGCCCTCCCTTTCCGCAAGAAGAAAGAAGGAAAGCTGCAACAACAGTTGAAAGAATAACAACTTTAAACTTCATAATTGTGAACATTAAATTTTTCAGCGAAAATACTCTATTATTCATTACCCTGTTCAAAAAACAGGTAAATTATAGCACAATCGTGTTAATTTTTGAATGTGCTTATAACCCTAAAGCTGCATTCGATCCACCATTTGTCAATGCTACATATAAAAAGTGAACATTTACAAGCATCATTTTTTCAGAATAAACCGCATTATGAGGCAACGCATCTGCGATTGTTCACGGTATTCTAGAGCTAAAAACAGCCGTTTATCTTCAACATAATTATAACATTTCCTTAAACGTCAAGAGACAGAACACCCACATCGCCTCTAAAATTTGCTACATTTGATTTTGAGTAATAAGTAATCATCCTGCAAATAGCAGACTAGCAAACGGCAATGTCAAATGCATTAAACCAATAAGCTATTGCTTTGCATTACTTACCCGCTAGTTGCTTTATTAAAATGCGCCATAATGAGCGAAACTACTACACAATCTATTGCATCGGAGCAAAGCTGGGGATCTAGAATCGGGCTGGTATTGGCAATGGCCGGTAATGCTGTCGGTTTTGGAAATTTCCTTCGATTTCCAGTACAGGCCATCGAGAATGGCGGGGGAGCATTCATCATCCCCTACCTTGTTTGTCTTGTTTTACTAGGGCTTCCGCTTCTGCTCATCGAGTGGTCTACCGGCCGATTTGGCGGCAAATTCAGCTACCACTCATCGCCATTCATAATGTTTAAGGTAGGGCAAAAGCCTATTTGGGCCTACGTTGGTGTTTTTGGGATATTCAGCAACCTGGTAATTCTATCCTTTTACACCTATATGGAGAGCTGGACCTTGGCGTACATCTACCATTCGCTAAATGGGTCATTTAGCTCAATGAACCAGGAAGGGGTTGCCAACTTCTTTATGAGCTACCTGGAAGTATCCACCACATCAACCGGAATCCCCTTCGAGTCTATCGTTTTCTTTCTTCTCTGCTTAGGACTAAACATCTGGATTCTGAGTAGGGGAATTCAAAAAGGGGTAGAACTTGCAGCAAAGATTGGCATGCCTATTCTTGTTCTTTTTGGAATCATACTTGCCTATAAAGCTATCTCACTTAAAGCGGGTGTAGCCGGAGCGGTATACGATGGAATAGAAGGGCTAAACTTTCTATGGACTCCCCAATACGATACTATATGGAACCCGAAAGTTTGGCTAGCGGCTGCCGGACAAATCTTCTTCACCCTTTCGGTTGGCATGGGGGCAATTATGGCCTATGCCTCGTTTGTCAAGCCCAAAGAGGATATAGCAGGCGGCGCAATGGCTGCAGGATTTATGAACGAATTTGTAGAGGTTGTTCTTGGAGGATCAATCCTAATTCCAATTGCTATCGGCTACTTTGGTGTGGATAAGATTCTGGAAATTACCCGATCAGGGAGCTTAGGCCTTGCGTTCCAAACCCTCCCATTCCTGTTCTCGAAGTGGGGTCCCGTTTTATCCGTTTTAGGCGGTACCCTTTTCTTTGGGTTACTTTTCTTTGCAGGCATCACCTCTACATTGGCAATGGGAACCTCCATTATCAACTTCTTACGCGACGAGTTCAAGTACAACCAGCATAAGGCTGCTATAATTTTAGGTATCCTAATTTTAGTGCTAGGCCTCCCATCCATTTTCTACTTCAAAGAAGGAGTATTTGGCGAATACGACTACTGGGGAGGAACCATTGCTCTGGTTGTCTTTGCAATGTTCGAATCAATACTATTTGCTTGGGGATTTGGGCTAAAAAGAGGCTGGGCAGAGATTACCGAAGGTGCAGACGTTAACCTTCCCAGAATCTTTATACCCATAATCAAGTACGTTACCCCATTAATGCTAATCGTAATTTTTGTAGCGGCAACCATACGTCCTGTAAACGACGATTGGTCATTAAAAAATATTGGAAACTGGAACTTTCACAACGAAAGCATCATTGGTAAGATAGCCCATAAGGGGATTGGCCCCAACAACCGCTACTTCAGCGACACCTACTACGCTGAAAGTCCGGGAGTGGTAGTTGGCATAACCCCCAACAATGGAGTAAAGGCGCTTACAGTAAAGGGCGAGAATGGAACCGTAAACTACGAGATGAAGCAAGGTTATACACCAGCCGCAAAGGTTGGCGATAAGGTAGAGGTTGGCTCTCCAATATTCCATGGAAAAATTATTAATTCGGTATTCTACATCGATATGTCAAGAGTGCTGCTTTTGCTCATATTTGTAGGGTCTACCGCCATAGTATTTGTGGCCTATCGTCGTAGAATAAAAGAAAACAGATTATTATGAATAACTCGGCACTGATTTTAATGAGCATAGTATGGTGTATTGTTATATTCTACACCGTTTACTTTATGTATAAGGTGGTTCGATCGGGCAAAAAGAAAGACCCCGTAAAGGAGTAATGCTCCATCCAAAGCTTACGTCTAACTATAAAACAGGCTACCATACGCCCTCCGAATCTGCTTTCGGGGGGCTTTTTACATATTAAGCAGCTCTACCCCTACAAATATTCCTGCT
Organism: Acetobacteroides hydrogenigenes; assembly: GCF_004340205.1. Classification (NCBI taxonomy): domain Bacteria; kingdom Pseudomonadati; phylum Bacteroidota; class Bacteroidia; order Bacteroidales; family Rikenellaceae; genus Acetobacteroides; species Acetobacteroides hydrogenigenes. Next base: position 161,332 of record NZ_SLWB01000007.1, on the reverse strand, counting down.
TAACGAGCTTAGCATCGTTGGCACACCTAACCACAACCTGTGCATACTTGAAATTTTGTCGATTATAGGTATAAATAATATGCACAACTCCTCTACTATCATTAATGATTGCCGGGTAGCTGAATTCACCTTCTGGCTCGTTCTCTAGCGTCTGCAGATGACTCCAATGTCGTCCATCTTTCGAGTAGGCCAGCTCTAGAACGTTACGCCCGTTAAACCAATCTTTACCGCTTAATAACGGGCTATTAACCAAAAGAAAGCAGGAACGATTAAGCCTCACCGCATCGATGCCTGAGTTGGGATTAAGCACCGACAGCGTATCCATCTTTTGCCAAGTATTGCCCCCATCGTACGACCAGCTTTCGACAATACGGTTTTGTCGACTTCGCATCAATGCCTGAACGGTATCAGCATTATGAGAAAGCAGCGTTGGTTGTATAACCCCAAACTTCGACGCCGAATCTATTGGGATCTTCCGCCATTGCAGGGTTGCTTCATTATACAGCTCGACATGCGACATCCAACGGTTGTCCATTATGGTTTCTACGCTCGATGGGCACAACAGAATACCCTTGCGTACCTCGATGGGCTTATTCTTTATTGGCCCCAAGAAACCTTCAGGAAGGGCATGAGGTTTGCTCCAGCTGTCTCCTTCATTTTTTGAGGTAATCATATACCCTTTCCACTCGCGAGGATTCTTTCCTACCTTATAGAATAGGTATAGCATTCCACTTTTGCTCTTATACAGAACAGGATTCCAACAAGGCAGCGTATCTTTCCCCTTAACAACAGGTAAAGCAACACGCTTGGGCTTTCCTTGTACCGGATAAATTGTACAACAGTATATTGAGACATCTTTAGCTCCCTCGTAGCTACCACCAAACCAAGCAGCGATAATCTTCCCGGGCTTAACTTCGGCCAATGTGGCAGCATGGCATGCCTTAGTCGGCATCGAATCTAAAAGCAATCTTTCGCTATACCGATTTACGATAGGTTGTTGAGCAGCAGCACCGCACCAGCAGGCCAATACCAGAAGGAGAAACATCGCTCTCATAGGGTTATACTTTAAGTCAAAAATCATTTTACCAGTACTAGTAGCTGCTAATCCTTTATATTGGGTACATTTAAGCAGCCACAATTCGCAATGTAAAGTACTAAAAAAGGAGCCGAAGTTGCCAAAATAGATGAAAGATATACGCTAAGCAATTCCCGTTACTTTACTTCAATCTCCAAATTTGAATCCTTCATCAGCAATACCTAAATTAGCACTACATTACAAATCTAAGGAGGATCAACCATGACTACTACCAATGCATCAGAATCAATATGCTGCCCACCATTCGACCCAACACCTTGGGACGACAAGGTTGTTGAGTGGGAGAATAAGAAGTTTATAAAAGATAAGGTATGCACCCTATTCTACATGCCCCTCAACTTCGGCAAAGTGATGAAGCGGATCTTTGATGTATTCTCTAAGGCGAGCGCCGATGTCCCAGATTATCTCTGCCTCTCCGATCATACCTCACGATGGAATATGGACATCTACCTTGCAACTGATAGGGAGATTTCCGGTGCAGAGAATACCACCATAAGCGGCAAGTTCTACAGCAAGGTGTACGAAGGTCCATTTAAGGATACCGGCAAATGGTGTAAGGATTTCGAGAGTGTTGCTAAATCGAAAGGATACGCCATTAAAAAATGGTACATGTGGTACACCACCTGTCCAAAGTGCGCAAAGAAGTATGGAAAAAACTACGTAGCCATCCTTGGTCAGATAGAGTAGCGTTATTCCATCCAGCATTATATTTTAAGGGGGGATAATGCTGGACCCAAACCACAAATGTCTTTCGGTATACAAGCCTAACCTCACCCCAAGTATTTTATTGCTATGGACACAATATACACCTTTCGGAATACAGAAGAGCTTTGGACCCTATTTAACGATAGGCTAAGGGCATTTATCATTAGCAAAGTAAAAGATGAGTCTGTAGCCAACGATATCCTGCAGGAGGTATTTCTTCGAATTCACCAAAACATAGATAAGCTCGAGGATCAGAGCAAGGTACAATCATGGATATTCCAGATTGCACGAAATGCTGTTACCGACTATTTCAGAAAGGCATCCAAATCGTCTCAATCTAACGAGACCTTCGACCAGGAAGAGGAGAGTAAAGATTACTCCATTTTCGATGAGGCCGTAAGAGATATGGTTAGCATGATGAACCGAATGCCTCCCGAATACTGCGAAGCGCTATGCCTCACCGAACTCGAAGGCTTGAGCCAGAAGGAATATGCCGAAAAGATTGGCATATCATACTCGGGGGCAAAGTCGCGCGTACAACGGGCACGAACAATCCTAAAGGATATGCTTATGGATTGCTGCCACTACCAGTTCGACAAGTATGGAACGGTTTTAAGCATACACCCCAAATGCTGTTGCTGCTGTCATCCTACTAAACGCAAAAGAAAAAATACGGCAAAGTAGCATCTCAAAACTTGCGTCCTTTTTTAAGGCTCTACGTCTATGGTGCAAACAAAATTTAATGTAGAACCTTAAAACCCTATTTTATGGATCAAGTTCTTAGAATTGCAGAGTTCATTCTTAGCTCATTCCTTCACATCTGGCCCTATCTGCTCATCACCATTCCTATCTCGGTAGCGGTAAACGTATCGGGAGCATCACGATTCATTACCAAAGCATTTAGCAAAAATCCGCTGGTTGCTATCTTTTTGGCAACTATTGTTGGAGCATTTAGCCCCTTCTGCTCGTGCGGAGTTATCCCGGTGATCACCTCACTGCTCATTGGGGGAGTTCCGCTTGCTCCGGTTATGTCGTTTTGGATTGCATCACCATCAATGGATCCCGAAATATTCTTCCTGAGTACATCGGTTTTAGGATGGCAGCTGGCTATTTGGCGATTGGCATCAACGTTTGCAATAAGTTTGTTGGCGGGATACATCACCTACTACGCCACTCGCAAAGGATATATTGGCGAAGAAGTGCTTAGGGTTGATAGAAATACCAGAATCCCCAATCTATTAGATGCTTTTATCCATAAAATTAAGCAATACCTCATCGGTTCGAGAAGAGTTGAAGTCGTCCTTCAACCTGCCGATTCAAAAAACATTGCTCCGGTAATAAAATGCTGCTCTACATCGGCACCATCAACGGCTCCAGCCTCACCAAAAACAGAATGCGGATGCTCGAAGAAAACTACCACCCAAACGCTATCGCTCTGGGAAAAGATTCTCTCCGAAACAAAGAAGTCGGTTTGGATGGTTGTTAAGTTTATGTCGTTAGCCTTCCTTATAAATGCGCTAATAACATTTTACATTCCTCAAGATGCGCTGTCGAAGCTGCTGGTGGGACATGGAACAAGCTCGGTTATTATCGCCACGCTTGTAGGAATCCCTGCCTACACGAGCAGCATTACGGCAATGCCGCTTGTTGGTGGACTGCTAGCTTTAGGCATGAGTAAAGGTGCTGCACTGGCTTTTCTTATTGCAGGTCCAACAACTACGCTACCTGCAATGGTGGCTGTGTGGGGAATTGCCAAACGAAGGGTATTTATCCTCTACCTATCATTCGTGCTATTGGGCGCTATGCTATTTGGATTGCTATACAATGTGGTATAAATCCATAAATGTAGTAGGGGCAGAATTTCTTCTGCCCCTACTACATTCTTCATTTGATACTATCTCCTATCCTTCCAATTCCACCACTTAAGCAGTTCACCATCCTGCTTATCCTTTGGCGTTTCGGCATAGTACACCGCACAGCGGAAAACGTACAGCAGGCACCGATCCTGTACTGTACCAGCAAGCCTATTCGATAGCTCATAGAGCACCTCGGGGTCTTTACCCACCAAATCTGAAACATTGCGAATTCCAATACCCCACAAATCGTTGGCAATCGACTTGCCTACCCCCGGGATTACGGTAAGCGTCTTTGCTGAATGCTTTTCGTCCATTTTCGTATCAAGCTAAGGTTATCGTTCTGTTTTTATTCAATGTAAGTTCCAAACCGCTTGGCAAAGACCATTATAAAACAATAGCAAGATTAACCTCTACGAGGTAAATAGCTAGTTTATGGAGGTCTTCTACAGTTCCTGATGTCCTACGGACAAAATTTGAACTGCAAAGATACCGCGTAGCGGTTGTCGTCTTGTAGCACACCAGTTCTTCACCTATATTTTTCTCTGTAGGAGATATACAATAACATGCTAGACAAGTGCTAAGTTAGAAACACTCTACAACCGCAAAGCAACCAACGGCATGCAACCCAACCAACGGCATGCAACCCAACCATAAAGCAGTAACCACCCTCCGTAAACACCGTGGCATTGCCACACCATCTCCGTCGTGGGTTCTGTTCGAAGCGGACGAAGCAACCACAACTTTTCGTAAAGCGCCAAGTCCTAAAGCGCGAGCAAATCTTTACAGAAAAAGAACATCCCACGCCGAAGTCTGCAAGTTAAGCCACGACAGCCTTTCTTTGTTTCGTTTCTTTTGGCCACAAAAGAAATGAAAAGAAGCGACCATTAAGAATCAATTATTTTCACATGAAATGAAAAGGAGAAATTACCCTCCCCTTGCCTCCCGTCCAAACGGGAGGATAACGTGCTACTATTAAACTTAGCACTAGCATACTTCATAAAGAAACACTCTACAACCGCAAAGCAACCAACGGCATGCAACCCAACCATAAAGCAGCAACCACCCTCCGTAAACACCATGGCGAAGCCATACCAGACTGGCACGAATCCTGTTTGAGCGAGCGGAGCATCTACATATTACTTTCAAAGAGTAGACCTAGACTGGCAAGATACGCAGCAAAGTTAGACAACGTTGTACCGCGACCGAGCGAGTTAATTCGTGCAGGATTTTTCTTTGTTTCGTTTCTTTTCATCCCTGAAAAGAAATGAAAAGAGGAGACAAACATCCCACGCCGAAGTCTGCAAGTTAAGCCACAACTGAAGACTTAACGTCTTGATAAGTGCGTCTTGATACGTGTGTCTTGATACGTGCGTCGTGATACGTGCGTCGTGTGTCGTGATACCAGATACAATAAACCCGGTGCCTCCGTATCTCTGTGTTTAAATCCCCTACAAAAAACCTACCTTTGCCCCATGCTCAACCATTTTACCACCACAACCAGCCATATCGAACTCCCCAAACAATTCCTTTCGCCCTTTACCGGCGAACCGCACCCGATATGCGTATTGGCAGCCAACGAGGTGAAAACGTACCTCGAACAGCAAGCGCAGTGGCACGAAGAAATCCAGCAAGGAAAGATGTTTGGCGTTCTGGTGGTAAAGGAGAGCAACGGACAGCTAGGCTACCTTGCCGCCTTCTCCGGGAATCTGGCAGGGAAGAACCACCATTCCTTCTTTGTTCCCCCGGTTGCCGATCTGCTAAACCCCAACAGCTTCTTTAAGCAGGGCGAGCAGGTTATCTCCTCCATAAATCGGCAAATAGCCCAGATGGAGCAGAGCACCGAGTTTACCAACCGAAAGAGCGAACTAGAACAGGCGAAGCAAAAGTCTATCGAAGAGATTGCCGCCGCAAAAGCCGCGCTAAAAACCTCGAAGGCTGCGCGAGAAGAGCGCCGCACCATGCACCCATCCGAAGAGGAGCTGGCAGCCCTAGTTCGCCAAAGCCAGCACGAGAAGGCCGAGCTAAAGAGACTAGAGAAAAGATGGACAGCCACTATCAACGAGCTGCAAGTCGAGTACGACCACTACGCCCTACCCATAGAGGAACTAAAAGCAAAGCGAAAGATGCTCTCTGCCGATCTTCAGCAAAGGCTCTTCGACGAGTTTCAGCTGCTCAACATACGCGGCGAGGCAAAGGGACTGGTAGAGATCTTCGAGAACACCGCCCAGCGCGTTCCACCAGGAGGTGCCGGAGAGTGCGCCGGACCTAAGCTACTCCAGTACGCATTTGCGAACAGCCTTACCCCCATTGCCATGGCAGAGTTCTGGTGGGGTAGCTCGCCCAAAACGGAGATCCGCCACCACGGGCACTACTATCCTCCCTGTAAGGGTAAGTGCGAGCCCATCTTAGGACACATGCTGCATGGGATGGACGTAAAATATCCCGGGAGAAAAGCCGAAAGCCCCTATCCCCCATCCCTCGAAGTTATCTACGAGGACGACTGGCTGCTGGTAATCAACAAGCCCGCGGGGATGCTCTCTGCCCCAGGAAAGACTGGCGATAAATCGGCAGTGGAGCTGGCAAGCGAGCTGCTGCTAAATGGTCGCGAAGCCTTTTTGGTACATCGCCTCGACATGGCCACCTCCGGCTTGCTGCTTATTGCAAAAGACAAGGAGGTGTACAAGCAGCTTCAGTCGCAGTTCCAGCAGCGCAGGGTACGGAAACGCTACATAGCCATCCTCGATGGCGTGCTGCACAACGAAACAGGCACCGTCGAACTCCCCTTACGTCTCAATCCGCTCGACAGACCTCGACAAATGGTTTGCCACCAGTACGGCAAGCCCTCAACAACCCAATATCAGGTGCTAGAGCGCCGCAACGGACAAACGCGCGTAGCCTTTTACCCGCTAACGGGCCGCACCCACCAGCTAAGGGTACACTCCGCCCATCCCCATGGGTTAAGCTGCCCAATTGTTGGCGACGAGCTCTACGGCTCCAAGTCGAACCGCCTTTATCTCCATGCCGAATATCTGGAGTTTATCCATCCTGTAAAACAAAGTGTTATTAGGTTGGAAAAGTTGGCGGGGTTTTAGGTTGAGAAACCAAAAACATAATAGCGTGCTAACCATTATGTTTACACCTCATACAGCTCTTATGTACACGGCCTAAGAAACTCACTATACTCTTCGCGCAGCTCACTGGTAAACTTTTTCAACGCTGCAAGGTTGCTGCTTACGGTAATCTTTAAGCAACCTCCACTTTCTTCGTCTTCAAAGAAATCGCTTCCAAGGCCAAACGTAATCTCAACATGTTGAGACCAAAACTCTGCTAAGGCATTAATATAAGCTTCATTGTTGCGATTAGAATCACTCCTCCACTTGGCTAAGGTGTAATCTTTACGCTCGCTCCAGGTTTTACAATCAATGTAGACAATTGGGGGTTCAAGCGTTTCGTAGCTGCTGCTTTCTCCTGTTGTACATACCTGCTCGAAAAAATTAAGAAGATGCGAATATTCGGAAATGCATTCGGTGCTGGTAAAAATTCCCGACCTATACTTATCCCTTAAAATTTCCGGATTAACAACATTACTCCCCTTCCACTTAAGCTGAAACGAGTAAACAATATCATCGCAATTATCTCTCCCGTAAAAATCAATCGATACTTCTGTACTACCACTTTTAAGTTTAGCCATAAGTTATTCTTAAAGCATTTTTATGTCATAAAATCCTTAATACTAAAACAAAGACATTTGATAGCTACCAATGGGTACATTTTCCTCTTCAAATTCTATGCTCAGCATTCTAAAAGGTTCTATCATACCCTCAATTCTACCAACTGCTTTTACAATTAAGTCTACACTAATTTCTTGTAGATGCTTTGGTTCTACATTATATATGGCTAAGTAATCCTCCGAATTTACATCCAATCCTAATCTTTTTAAAAAAAGGTAAGCTACTGATTCTGCTTCTAACTCTTTTAACCGCTTATCAAGGTTGAATCGTAAAGGGTATTTTTCGTTTTCTCTCTCCTCTAAATGCCCTAGAAATAAGTGACCTAATTCGTGTATTAATGTCGAGAACTGTACTACTTGATTATCTTTACGATTGACAACAATATCATACTTTAGTTTTTCTTTTGGTGTAATGTATCCAGACTCTCCCAATCCTAGATAATCGTTTTTTACATCTATTCTTATCTTCTCGCACTCCTTTACAAGTTTTCTATACCATTCTTCTTTAAAGGTACCAGAAACTCTTACGAAAAATCTATCCCATTTAGGCATTTCGCCTCCTTCAGTGTCTTCAGCATCATAAACAAAGAGCACCGGATGCATTGGAGCCAAAATGACCATTGGTCTTGAATCTGGTTTAATTTGTCGATTGAATACTTTTTCCCAATGTTTTTGAGTGGCATAAAATTCACAAGTAGGCTTCTGAGTGAATACGAGCATATTATTAAAAGGCTTATACACCCTAAATTTTGCAATAAAATCCAGCATTTCTATGAACGAAGCATTGTTCTTTAAATGCTCACACCGCCTTAGTAAATTATCCAAACTCTCATTTGCGGTTTGACGATAGCTTCTGTTCGTTTTTTTCTTTCCCATATTCAAACACCCAGTTAATCAAATATTGATCATCCATTTATATCGGATAAAAAAATTGCTATATGCTTAATTACTCAATTCACACTTTCTCAATATCACGTCCCCAATGCTTAAGTTTAGAGTTTTATCTTCATTTAAAATATTTACAAATCCCATCTTACACCTATTTACTCCATCTCTACCTTTATGAAAAGCACCCGACATCTCTATTTCGTCTTTAATCGAAGGATAAAGCAACATACTCATGGGGGCATCCCAATACATATTGTAGGCGTACATCTGCTTTAAATCGGCATCCGAAGGATTACCTGGATCTACTATTTTCCACTTGGTATCAACTATAAATACCTTCCCGTCCTTCTTTATAACTATATCTGGTCGGATAGCCTTACTATTCCAGAACTTTTGCTGCTGTTGAGGGAGTATCTCAACACCATCCTTCTCCTCCCTTTTAAGCATTCGGTACACGTACTCCTCCCAGAGCTTATTCATATCAAAAAGCAGGGCAATCATACCTTCGCTACCGTTCTTTATATCGGGCGAGTAGTTTAGTATAATCATCTTAGCAATTTTCAGGGCCTCCTCGTAGGGCTTAGTCTTGCGGTTAAGCCTTACCTGCTCAAAATGCTTTTCGTTAATTACTTTTTCTACTATTTCAGGGAAATCGAGCAGCAGACGATTTATCTTATCCTTTATAAACGGATTGCACGAAACCCTCGATAGCACCCTAATGCCACAGAGTAGAATTTGGTTAAGTAGGTGTTCCTGATCGTACACCTGATGCTCAGTATAGAATCGCTCCTTATGTATTAGGTTCTGCTGTATATGCCTACCAAAGCATATACGCCCCTTTAGCGCGCTTACGTTCGATGCCTCCTTCCGATACCTCTTCACCAAGCCTTGATGCAGCAGCTTAGCCACCTCATCGAGGTAGTTATTAAAGTAGAGGTCAAGTAACGAGTTATACCTCCGTTTAAGGCTAGCATCCGACACCGACTCCACCTTTATATGGTTGCATACGGCCAACATCTTAAGCAGCACCTTCTGCCAGCAATCGTAGTCGTTATCTGTTTTCCTATCTATCTTAGGCAGTATCTCTATGGTAGTACCGCCAACCTGCAATACGCCTACATAGCTTCCAAACTTTACCCCATTACGGGTGGGGGTAAAATACTTCCCCCCACTATCATCGTTTAGCTTATATAGCGCATCCAGCACCTTGGTGTCTAACCGCCTCTCCTTCGAAGCATCGGTCGTGCTTAAGGTTTCATACTCAAATACCCTAATAGGCTCCATTACTTAGCTGCCGTATTAGATGTATATATGCTCTTAAAATCCCAAACCATTGAATCCTTTGAATCCTTTGGATACTTTATGGCATACACGCATCTCTCCTTCAAATCCTGTGCAATCTGAGAATCATAACCACTAAATGCAGCAAACTCAAATCCTCCATTCACCTTCTCGACAAACGAATCGCCTAGCACCAGCCCAATCTTACCAATGTCGCCAAAAAAGTACTCCTCCAGCAATGGAATTACCTTATTACGGAAGGCTTCTTTTAAATCATCTTCGGACTGAACATTTATAAAATAGGAATGTCCTATTCTATGATCCTTATCTATCAACTTCTCTATTCGTTGGTTAATCTTCGTAAGCATTAAATGGAGATTAACCCCGCCAAATTCATCCAACGGAAATTTATCTATTTGCTTTACATCTTTACCTTCATTTTTAAAATCTTTCCAAATCGACTTTCTTGTATTCCAAATGGTTTGACTTGCACCTATAAAATCAAGCAGTCGTTTTTCTTCTTTTACATAATCCGGATTTTCCCATTCAATCTTTTTATATTTCCAAAGTAATGACCAAAACATATAGTTTGGAGCAAGCATCTCTGGTTTTGGAGCCATTTCCTCAAAGTGAAATCTGCGACGCAAAGCAGTATCCAGCGCCTCAACGCTACGGTCTGCTGTATTCATTGTACCTATTATGTATAGGTTATCAGGAACTCCAAATTTCTTCTTGCTATATGGAAGGGTAACCTCAAGCGCCTCGTCGCGTCCAATACGCTTATCATCCTCAATAAGTGTTATTAACTCGCCAAAGATAGAAGAGACGTTACCTCTGTTAATTTCGTCTATGATAAGTACAAATTTGTCCTTCACTTTTTGTTTTTTTCTACGCTCTTCAGATACTTCGACCTTCTGTTTAACGTAACCAAAATCCGCTTCCAATGCAGCAATAACCCCCTTAAAGTAACCTTCCCATCCAACAAACATATCCTCACCATTTATCTGTCGTTGAATATTTTGTTTTGTAAGGGTACCCTGCTGCTTTTTTTCTGATCCTGTATACAGTGTTAAGTTACCGTTCGAATTAAGCGAAATTTCAAACTGTTTCCCTGTTGGAGTACTTAAGGTAAGCCTATCAACCTCACTCAGTTTCTTTTGCAATTTATCGTATGAGATATTAAAATCTCCTTGGTTGGGAGTATTTGCTGTAACGCATATTTGTTTAAATATACCGTCTTGCACCTCATACTCAACCTTACCATTTTGTGTAATTGGCTTTATCCCCTCAATAAAATCCTCGTAGCTCATATTTTGGTGGAAGGTGGAGAAAACAATTTGCCCAGCCTTTACTAGCCTATCGTACTCTTTCTTTACCTCATCTCTCTCCTGATTCAAGTTAAACTGAGGGTTGATAATACTAATTGCCTTGTTTATGGTATTGTAGGTTTTCCCTGTTCCAGGAGGGCCAAAAAGTATTTGGTTTAATGGATGGTTCATTTGTTTTGTTTCAATTTTATTAGGTATAGCTACATTATGGTTAGGTTGAAAATTGGAATCTATTATTTGCCTTAATCTATCTCCTATTTCTTTATCAACATAGTAAAGGTTGTCCATTAATTTTACAACAAGTTCCTGAACATTATATAGATTGTCATCTAATGGAAATTTTTCACGAACTAAAATATGCTTCTTTTTAATTTTATTTGTTAATTGACCTTCATCTATATGCACATACTTATTTCGTACCTCATATAAAGACAAACCATCTATTCTATTTTCATCTAAATCATTAATAAGATTCCAAAATCTATAGTATTGATCTGCCTCTTCAAAATGCACCTCTATTGAACATGTATCAGGATTATTATTACGTCTAAATTCATAATGACACAACTTTGAACCAATTAAACCTCCATTAACCTTATCTCCAATCCAAAAACAATTCTTTCCATTATGCGTAACTTGAAACCGATCATCCCTATTAATAGCATCCCGTATAGCGTTTAGAACTTTCTCAAAATCCATTCTACCAGTTTTATTTAAGTTCGATTTTCCCATTATTTTCATTCTCACAATACCACTTTATTTCACTACCCCTCCAACGCCTCTCTTAACACCTGCTGTAGCAGCTGCTCGTTGTGCTGCTGGCTCTGTCTTATGCCCGCTTCCAGCTGGTCGCAGTACTGCATAAGCTGGTCGAGTTTGGAAACTATGCGGTGTTGTTCGGATATTGGAGGTAATGGAACTATCATTAACCGTGCTTTACCCATCCCAAAAACAGGATAAGAAGTAGTACTCTTGTTCTCAAATAAAAATTTTTCTGCCAATGGACTTGACAAGTAATAAAACAAAAAATCAGCGCTTAGAACCTCTCGTTCTGTCTTTATCAAAATTACATTTGCCGATAAAGTGTAATTGAATGGAGGGATAAGTTTTACAGGCTTCCCTATTGTTCCTATTTTACCAAAAATGAAATCACCTTCAACAAGTTCATATCGATTCTTATGCTCAATTAAGACGTTTAAACTAACTTTTCTTGCGGTCGAAAAATTAATTGTTCCATCACTCTGTATATCTTTCATTGCAACATAAGGCACTCCATCCTTGCTCTCCGAAGGTGTCCTATGACTTGGATGTGGATCAATATATTTTGCCAGAAAATCCCCTCTACACCAAATCCACCCCTCAGGCAGCTCGTAAGGAATCTCATCTTCGGTAATTGGCGGTAGCGGCTTATCCTTCTTAATCTTCTTCTCCTTAATTAGCCTCTCCTTCTCCACCTTAATCTTTTCGAGTAGCACGCTTGCAGGCTCGTCGTTGGGGTCTTGGGGTACCAGCTTACCCTGCATCGCCTCGCGCAAGAAGGCTTGGCGTAGCTGCTTTACTAGGTCTAGTTGCTGGTTAAGTTCAGAAGTAAATAGATTTGTAGATCCCTGAACATTAACGAATTTATCTTTCGTTTCTTTCTGCTTTTCAATATCAAAATATGGAATTTCATATTTTCCAAAAGCAGACAACCCGATTGCTTCTTTAGATGTTCCTGCTTTTGTATTTTTTACAATATCATCTTTAAACGCTTGAAAAAGCAAATGATAAAATTTTAAATCAACAGGATATCTTTCAGAATCTTTTGGCGTAATAATAAAACATAAATCACTCGATATGAATTTCCCATTTACGTAATGAGTACGTCCAAGTGAACCTGATGCTGCAGCTGCAAATATTAAAGCCTCACAATTATGAGTATATTCTTTATGTGATTTCCAATCTGAAGAAGCAGTTATGAATACATATTCGCCGGGTATACATTTTGAACTTTGCAGACTTCCCTTCTCATAATGAAACAATTTCTTTATTTGCATCATACTCATTTCACCGCCTCCTTCAACATATTCAAGAGGTTGGTGCTTTTGGCAAACGAGGCCTCCAGCAGCTGCATTAGTTCTGCGCTGCTATGCTCTATGGTCTCCTCCTGCTTGTTGGGGTTCTTTATGTCGAGGTCGTAGCCACGATCTACGATGGTTTGTATGTCCACCTTCCACGACACCTCCGACTCCTCTCTGTTACTCCACCATGCCTTAATGGGGTCGAACTCCTTTACACGTATAGGCTTGGTTTTGCTGTACGACTTTTGTCCTTCGGGTAGGCGGTGCTCGTAGTACCAAATCTCCTTGGTGGGCTCGCCCTTGGTAAAGAACAGCAGGTTGGTGGCCACGGTGGCGTAGGGCTGGAACACCGAGTTGGGTAGCCTTACAATGGTATGTAGATTGCACTCCTCCAGCAGCTTTTGGCGTACGCGCTGCTTAATGCCATCGCCCGTTAGCGAGCCGTCGGGTAGCACAATACCGGCACGTCCGTCCTTCTTTAGCAGGTGTATCATCAGTATCAAAAAGAGGTCGGCGCTCTCCTTGGTTCGGTAGGTTTGCGGAAAGTTAGCCTCGTTGTTGTTGGCCACAATGCCGCCAAACGGTGGGTTGGCCAGTATTACGTTTACCCTACTCTTTTCGGTGTAGCTGCTTAGCGGCTGGTCGAGCGAGTCGCGGTAGGTGATGTTGGGCACCTCTATATCGTGCAGTATCAGGTTGGTGGTTGCCAGCAGGTAGGGTAGCGGCTTATACTCCCACCCTACAATGTTTTTTGCTAGGCTCTGCCTCTCCTCTACGCTGTTAGCCTTCTTCTTAAGATGCTCGATGGCAGCAGTAAGATACCCCCCTGTTCCACAGCTCGGGTCTAGCACCTTTTCGCCCAGCTGAGGGTCTACCATTTTGCAGATAAATTCGGTAATGGCACGTGGCGTGTAGAACTCACCGCTCTTACCTGCGCTTTGCAGCTCCTTAAGTATGGTCTCGTAGAGCTCGCCAAAGGCGTGGCGGTCCTTAGCTATGTTGAAGTCTATTTCGTTGAGCTTATTCAGCACCTTGCGGATGTTGATGCCGCTCTTCATGTAGTTGTTGTTACCCTCGAATACCTCGCGTACAATAAGCGCACGCTTGTACTCCACCTTTTCCGATGGTACAACCTGCAGATTACGTAGAGTTGGAAATAGCGTTCTATCCACAAATTCCTGCAGCTCGTCGCCGGTTATCCCTTCATCGTTGCCTGCCCAGGCATCCCAGTGTAGTTCAGCGGGTATGGGGCTGGTATAGCTCTCGTCGAGCAGCTCCAGCTCCTTATCCTTATCCGAAAATATCTTTAGGAATAGCATCCACCCCAGCTGTTCAATGCGTTGCGCATCACCATTCAATCCAGTATCCTGCCACATTATCTTGCGGATGCTGTCTATTACTCCCTTTAAATTCGACATTATGCTCCTGTGCTATATAGTTCTGATTCTAACTCTTTAACGGCCTCAAGGTACTTAGCCTTGCTGCCAAATCCTTTAATTATCTCGATGGGCGAACCGTAGCTGGTAAGCGGCTTTACCTTAAGCACCTCCATGCTCTCGATGTTGGTAATTCCCTCATCGGCATACTTATCGAGCAGCGCCTCCAGCACCCTACGCGACTGCTCGCCATACTTGGCAAAGTAGCTCCGCTTCTTAACGTTGTTTGCCCTCTCCTTTCGTGTTAATGGTGGTTGATCGAATGCCACATGGCAAATAAGATCGAATAGATCCACCTCGCGGTTTACGGCATCCAGCAGCGCATCAACCAGCACGCCCTGCTCCTCCATCTCTTTAATGATGGCCTCCTTCTTGGCGGTGCTTTTCCAACGGCCCAAGAAATCGTTCAGCGAGGCGTACTGTCCCCTGATAATCTCCTTGGAGTGATCCTTAAGGCTGGTTGTTATCGGCTTACCGCTGTTGTCGAAGTAGAGCTCGCGGCTAATAAGCACCGATACATCTACCCCGTTTATGTATATTTTCCTTCGTGGCTCACTAGTATTTTCAACACTAACAGGAGGCAAAGGATATGGAGCACTTGGCTTTTCAACCACTATCTCCTCGCCCGATTCCTCATCAATAATTGGACTATCATCCAGTTCCTCTTCTTCAATAATATCTCCTAAGTCGATATCTGGCGATACAGGCTTAACGCGTATTGGGTCGCCATCAAACTCCTTATCGGCAAATAAGTCGGTTACATTTCTAAAGTCGAGGATGGTAAAGTATAGCTTGCCAAACTCTTCGTTTATACGGGTACCCCTACCAACTATCTGCTTAAACTTGGTCATCGACTTTATCTCGGCATCCAGCACAATCACCTTACAGGTTTGGGCATCCACACCAGTTGTCATCAGCTCCGAGGTGGTAGCTATAACCGGGTACACCTCCTCGGGATTGATAAAGTTATCAAGCTCGCGCTTCCCCTCATCGTTATCGCCCGTTATCTGCATTACGTACTTGGAGTTCTTGGCCACCAAATCGGCATTTAAGTTCGATATGGTCCTTCGCATACGGTCGGCATGGTCGATATCAGTACAGAATACGATAGTCTTTGCAAAACGATCGTACCCTCCAAGGAATTCGGTTAGCTTGCGGGCTACCGTTTCGGTACGCTCGTCGATAACCAGCGTACGATCAAAGTCCTTGCGGTTATATATGCGATCTTCTATCTCTACCCCATTCTTATCCTTTTTGCCAAACTCGGGACGATACCCTTCGGCATCGATATTTAGATTTACCCTTACCACCCTATACGGTGCAAGAAAGCCATCTGCTATTCCCTGCTTAAGCGAGTAGGTGTAAATGGGGTCGCCAAAGTACTCGCTATTCGATACTTCCTCGGTCTCCTTGGGAGTAGCCGTAAGGCCTATTTGTGTAGCCTTGCCAAAGTAGGTAAGAATCTCACGCCAGGCGCTATCCTCCTTTGCGCTACCACGGTGGCACTCGTCAACAACAATTAGATCGAAGAATTCGCGCGAGAACTGCTTGTAGGCGTTCGCCTCCTCGTCGCTACCCGAAAGCCCTTGGTATAGGGCTAGGTAAACCTCATAGCTTTTATCAATCATGCGGTGCTTTACCACCGTCATCTTATCCTTAAAGTTCTTAAAGTCGCCCCTACGGGTCTGATCGATTAGTGCATTTCTATCGGCCAAAAAGAGAATGCGCTTTTTGGCACCGCTCTTCCATAGTCGGTGTATGATCTGGAACGCTGTGTAGGTCTTACCCGTTCCGGTAGCCATAACCAGCAGGATTCTGTTTTGCCCCTTTGCAATGGCCTCCACAGCCCTATTCACCGCAATTTGCTGGTAGTAGCGTGGACGGCGACCGCTGCCATCAAAGAAGTAATCCTGAGAGGCTATCTTTTCAACCTCTGGTGTAGTTATACCCTTATACTTCTTATACTTCTCCCAAAGCACCTGTGGCGAGGGGAAGCTATCTAAATCAACCTCAGTTTCTATTCCACCATCGGTAGCCGTTCTATCGTGAAAAAGGAATCCATCGCCGTTGCTACTAAACACACAAGGGATATCAAGAATACGAGCATACTCCAACGCCTGCTGTATGCCAGCGCTAACCGTATGGTTATTGTCCTTTGCTTCGACAATTGCAATGGGAATGTTGGGCTTGTAGTAAAGAATGTAGTCGGCTCGCTTACGCGCACCTCTAGCCGTAAGCTTCCCTCTGACATATATTCTGCCATCGGTAAAAGTAACCTCCTCCATCAGCTGCGTCAGCTTATTCCAGCCAGCCTTCTCTATAGCAGGTGTAATGAATTTGGTACAAATATCTCTTTCTGATAATTTTTTCTTGTCTATCATGCCATAATTAACTAATGTTTCAAAGTTATAAAAAACATCTTATCAGTCTAGCTATAATTGTGAGTTAAAATTAAGCATTACGAAGTATTAGTAATGCCATTAGCCCTCCTTTTAAATATGTATCATCAAATCTCACACAATGCACCTCTACGCCCAAACACCACCCCGCAATGGTAGAGACGCGATTCATCGCGTCTCAATTTAATGCCCCCCAACAAACCAACTGCATAGGTATTGGATTTCATTAATGTCAAACCTAGATATATCCAAAAATTCTATCCCCTATCAACATCACCCCATAGGCCGCATACCACCAACTACCGCTACTATAAACCAGCAGTTGCGGCCAAAAACACGACTACCATAAAACCCCGAGTTTACACTCGGGGCTACTAAAATTCAATTCCTTCGGAATTGCGGCAGAACAAACAAAGGTTCACCTTAATAATGATGCATTGGCAATACCACACCCAAAGTCACAACCTCCCAAGCACCCCACAACCTAAAAGCCCCTTTAGGGGTTTGGGGTGAAGGAAGAAAATAAAGAACAATCAACCCACCCCTTACCTCCCGTCAAAAACGGGAGGTTAAACAGCCCTGATTACAGCTAGAGCATTTTTCTCTAACTTCTTTGACTTCTCTAACTTCAGAATTCTTCCGTTTAACTCCGTTTAATCCCGCTAAGGCGGGATGTCGCGTTGCTCCACTTCTTTCCCAAACACAGAGTCACGGAGATCACAGAGGAACACAGTGCTTTTTCTACTCACTACTCCCTACTCCCTCCAAAAACGAGCCAAATGGACAACGTTTCGCCCCATTATGCCTTCGTAAATTTGGGTTAACGCGTTTGGGAGTAAAAACATTTAGCATCCTACATCGCCGAAATGCACTCTAATGTTAAATTAAAAACTTTACAAGATGGCAACATCAATCACCACCAGTATTCCACGTACATTCGGAAACTTCAACTTCTTTATTCGTAACACCAACAGCTACATGGAAGAGGGAACACCAAAGAACAGCGAACGGTTAGGTATACCTATAGAGATAGCAACGAGCTGGAAGGGAATAGAGAAGAAATGGATAACGGCATACGATAAGTATTCCGATAGGTACAACCTGCGCACCCAAGCCGTAAACGACGAACTACGTGCTGTTATAGACGAAGCACATACGTTTAACGCCGAGAATCACTTCTTGGCACGGATCGCCATATCCGAGAATGCCACCGTTACCGATCTCGAAACCTTTGGCATCCGCAACGGAACCGGACAAAAGCAGCCCCGTTCCATTCCACAAAGCCCCATTACCAGCCTGGTAGAGGTAACGCTTAAGCCCATTGGCGGTGGTTCGGTAATGGTGAAGTGCTACAGCAAGGGGGCACGCGCATCCATCCTCGATGCTGCCGATAGCGTACAGTACCGCTTTGTGGTTGGTGCTACAGCACCATCATCGGCCGAGGATCCGGAGCTAGATAAAGAGATCTCTACCAAGGCATCGTTTGTTCTGCCCACCGGAGCCGAAAAAATAGGCATGTTCCTTTACGTTTACTTCCGCTGGTACAACATCAAACATCCCGAGCTAGCCGGCCCATGGAGCACGCTTCAAAGCACCATCATCATTTAACGGCAATCCGCAAAGGCATTTGTAAGGGCATTTGTAAGGGCGAAAAAATTTTCGCCCTTTTTTATTATGGATATGGATATCGCAATTACGATTTTATTGATTTATCGTAGAGACGGGTTTCAAACCGTCTCAATTTTTTCAAGCCCGTATCAATAAACCTAGAGCATTCCCCTTTTTCATTTTTCATATTTTCATTTTAAAATTCCCCCATATCTATTGTAATTATTTGGTCGTAATAATCAGCAGCAAAGTCTTAGGGGTAACCTTCACCCCTAGCGTATCGGCATTTGGTTTTACAAAATCATAGGAAACAACGCTCTTCGACATCACCGAAGAGAGATTTTCTTTCGAGGTAACCACACCATTAAGAATGTAACGAACATCGCCATCAAGAAAAAAATCATTTTCATTCTTAAGCCTATTGTGGTTGCAGTATGACTCTGTAAAAAGGAAACAGGCAGTATGTTCCGCATTATCGCTAAGATTTATACCAATCAAATCTTTTTTATAGATAGTTAATATTTCAAAGGTGCGACCACTAATCCTACTCAATACTCTATCCTGTGCTCTTTGTCCATCAACAACTATAAAGCCATTGTCGACACTTGCTGCTTTCGAATTCTTACAAACAATAGCAGTGAATTTTACCTTATCATACATTACCGTACTATTCTTATTAGCAATTACATTTGTACACTCTAGTTGAAATTTAGAATCTTTACCCTTCTTTTTATCGAAAACCACAGCCTCCTTCTTTATTTTTTCTTTTTGGTACGACGATGCAATTCGAGCCCTTACATCGCTAAAGCAGAGAACCAGCGCAACCATTAGCGCAACAGGAAGCATCAGCAGCATTTTTACCATGCTTACTTTCGAAGATCTTTTCTTGTTCATCATAGCAATACGCGTTTTTAAATGATTAATGTTGAAGCTGCTCACCAACGCAAAGCCACCTTTCGATACGCTTGCATTTAGTAGGCTATACTGGTACAGCTTACGGTTGTACCCCTTTTGTAGAATTACGTTATCCGTTTCAAATTCGAGATTTTGGGCAACAAGACGCTTGTAGAGCCAAGCCAGCGGATTAAACCAAAGAACAGCCCGTATTAGCTCGGCAAGCATCAGATCTACCGAATGCAGCTTACGGGCATGTATACGCTCGTGCTCAATAATCTGGACTACATCCTCCTTGTTTACCATCGAAGGATTCAGGAAGATCCATCTAAAGAAGGTAAAAGCAGCCGAATCAGCCTCCACCTCGTATATCCTTGTTCCATTTATTTGCAAGTAAGATGCCCGTTGCCTAACCAGCAGTATCCGAACAAGGTTGTACAACAACAGCAGAAGCATAATGGTAAATCCCAAAAAGTAAGCCACCAGCAACCAGCCTACATTGCTACCTAACGAAGGTTGTTGCATAGCAACAACAGCAACGGGTTTATTATTAATAACAGCAGGAGTAGCTACGTTTTGGGAAACCTCCGGCTTAAAGTAGACCTTTACGACATCCTTAACAACGCTCTGCCGCGAGAACCATCCGGTAAAGCTTACAGCAGGCAGCACAAGCGAAAGAACTATTCCCAGTAACAGGAGGATTCGATTAAGCCGATAGAAGGTTTCCCTGACAAGAAACAGGCGGTAAAATAGGTAGAAGATGGTAATCCACGCTGCCGATTTAGTAAGAAACTCCATCATTCCTTACCCTCCTCACCCTTTTCTATCATATCGATAATCTCCTTTAGCTCGCTGGATGATATCTTCTGGTCGCGGGCAAAGAACATCACCAGATCTTGGTACGAATTGCTGAAGTAGCTCTTCACCACCCCCGACATAAAGGTTTTGGTATACTCCTCGTGCGTTAGGCAAGGCGTGTACTCGAATGTGTTGCCAACCTTACGAGCGGTCACGAACTCTTTTCGCTCGAGATTCTTAATTACCGAAGCCAATGTCGTGTATGGAGGCTTAGGTGGGTTATACCTCTCTAGAATATCTTTTACCGTACAGCTGCCGATCTCCCAAATAAGGAGCATTGCTTCCTCTTCCTGTGGCGTTAATTTTTCCATGATGATTAATATATTACGATCTATTCGCAAATCTACGAATATTTCGTAATTACCAAATTATTTTGTCGATTTTTTTATCGAGACAGGTTCAAACCCGTCTTATAAAAGGGTATCACCTCCTTCGCCCCCCGTCTCAACATCCTAGATCTCCCATTTTTCATTTTTCATCTTTCATCTTTTCATGCTCCCATTTCCCATCCCAATAATTATATTTATAAAATTAAAATATAGACAAACATAATCTCCTCAGACAATGAAGAAGATCCTAACCCTCGTCCTTATGGTGCTATGCGCCGGAGCATTTGCCCAAGAAAAGAAGGATATTGTCGTAAAATCGGATATCACCGACGCCACCGTATTCATCAATGGCGCACAGGTAATCCGTAAGAAGGCGGTTGACATCACCCCCGGAAAATCGACGCTTAAATTCGTTGGGCTATCGCCCTACCTCGATGCCAAGAGCGTACAGGTAAAGGTAAACGGGCAGATTACCGTGCTATCAGTAAACCACCAGCTAAACTATATCGACAGCGCTGCCCAAAGCAAGAGCGTCGATCAGCTTCTGGAAAAGAAGAAGACCATTGAGGATAAGCTAACGGTAGAGAAGACCAGCCTCGATATCGTCAACGAGGAGTTCTCGTTTCTGAAGGATAACCGTGCCATTGGAGGAAAGAACCAGGAGGTAAGCCTAAACAACCTCAAGGAGACCTCCAACTTCTACAGGGAAAGAATAGCAACCCTAAAGATGAAGGAACTGGAGATCAACAAGAGCATCGACAACCTTCAGGCCGAAAAGGCAAAGCTAGAAAACCAGATACGTCAAATAAGCACCACCCCAAAGCAGCCAACAAGCGAAGTGCTGGTTAAGGTCGATGCCAAAAGCCCCATACGCTGCGAGATGGAGCTAAGCTACTATGTAAACAATGCCGGATGGTTCCCTTCATACGATATCCGAGCCAAAAGCATCGAAGATCCCATCGAACTAACCTACAAGGCCAATATCCACCAAAACACCCTCGAAGATTGGAAGAACGTTAGGCTTAAGCTATCGTCCACCAATCCGAACCAGGGCAACGTAGCGCCACAGCTGCAAACCTACTTCCTAAACTACTCCACCACCCCACCCCGCTACAACGTTACCAGCAATCAGGTATCGGGCCGTATTATCGATGCCGAAACCAACGAGGCAATCCCCGGGGCATCCATCATCATTAAAGGATCAACCATAGGAACCTCATCCGACGTAAACGGAGCCTACTCGCTATCGCTCCCCAACAGCAGCTGCGAGCTGCAGGTATCGTTCATAGGCTATCTGCCACAGGTACTTCGTGTCAACAGTCCAAGTATGAACGTTTACCTCAGACCCGACATGCAAAAGTTAGACGAGTTTGTGGTTACCGCCTATGGTATAAAAAGGGAATCGACTTCGGAAGAGGGGAATAGAAGAGGAACAGGTGGCGCGTCTAAGCCACTACGCATCAGGGGTACAAGTAGCCTAGCCATACCCGTAGCACAGGTCGAGAATCAAACATCCGTCGAGTTCGAGATTAAAACGCCCTACACCATCAGCTCCGACAATAAAAGCACAACTGTCGAAATAGAGAGCTACGCAATGGATGCCGGCTTCGAGTACTACTGCGTTCCAAAGGTCGATAAGGATGCCTTCCTGATTGCCAACATCACCAATTGGGAGCAGTACAACCTCCTCGAAGGCGAAGCCAACATCTTCTTCGAGAACACCTTTGTAGGCAAATCGGTGCTCGACGTACGCCACATCTCCGACACCCTTAGCCTATCGCTAGGAAGGGATAAGAGCGTACAGGTAAAAAGGGAAAAGGCAAAGGAGTTAACCACCAAAAAGCTATTCGCAAGCAAGAAGGAGGATAGCCGTACATGGCACATCTCGGTACGCAACGGAAAGAAATCCCCCATTAGCATGATCCTTTACGACCAAGTACCTGTATCAACAAACGATGAGATTGAGGTAACCACCGAAACCCTCTCAGGAGGCAACCTCAATAAGGAGAAGGGCGAGGTTAAGTGGACCTTTAAGCTCGATCCATCAGCAAAAAAGGAGATCGACCTAAAGTACACCGTCAAATACCCCAAAGAACGAACCCTTAACATCGAATAGGCAATGTAGAGCCGGGTTTAAAACCCGGCTCTCATATAACCCAACAATAAAAAGGCCATCCCTTTCAAATAGGATGGCCTTTTTCATTATAATAATCAATAGAACAATTTACCACCAAACCGTATAAATAGCCACCAGCGCTACCACAATAATGGCCGAGGCCACCTTAAACCCTCGCGACGTACCAAACAGGTCGCTCGATAGCTCAATAGATTTTCGACTGTCCTTCGATCGCTCCAGAAAGGCGCTAACCACCATTACCGCACAGCATAGCAGGAATACGATTCCCATACGATCCATAAAGGGCAGCTCAGGCACACTCCATTTCAGCATCAACGAGAACACAAAGGTGCCAATGGCTGCCAGCAGCGCACCGTTAGCTGTCGCCTTCTTCCAGAAGAATCCCAGCAGGAAGATGGCCAGCGCACCGGGGCTAACAAAGCCCGTAAACTCTTGGATGAACTGGAACGCCTGATCAAGGTTCTGCAGCATAATGGCAATAGGAAATGCCACCAGAAGAGCAACCGCTGCCGATAGCCTGCCCACCAGCACCAGCTTGCGCTGCGATGCCTGCTTGTTTACGTACGACTGGTAGATATCCATCGTAAAGATGGTGGAGATGCTGTTGAGCATCCCGGCCACCGCCCCAACGATAGCCGCAACCAGCGCAGCAAAGGCCAAGCCCTTAATACCCGTAGGCACGATGTTGTAGAGCAGCCAAGGGTACGCCTCATCCGACTTAGCGATGTCAGCATTCAGCGCAAAGGCAACAATTCCGGGAATCACCACGATAAGCGGCAGCAGTAGCTTAAGGAATCCGGCAAACACCAGCCCCTTTTGCGCCTCGCCCACGCTCTTAGCCGCCAGCGCACGCTGAATGATAAACTGGTTGCATCCCCAGTAGTAGAGGTTGGCCACCCACATACCCCCCAGAAGCACGCTGATACCAGGAAGATCCATGTAGGCATCCTTTACCCCACCGTTGCCATCGGAGATCATCGTTTTCCCCTCGGTAAGGATCATATCGAAATGCTCGGGAGCCACCTTGGTAAGCTTAATAAAGCCATCTATGGCGCTTGTGCCCCCCAGCGTCTTTAGCGCAACGTAGCTGGTTACAAGACCTCCGCCGATAAGGAAGATTACCTGCACCACATCGGTAACCGCAACCGCCTTTAGCCCGCCGCCAATGGCAAACGAGGCCGCCAGCAATCCCAACCCGATGATACCAATCCAGAGCGGATCGACCACCATACCGCCGATCAATACATTTTGCCCGGCAAAAAGAACGTTCTTAACGGTGAGCGCACCCAAGTAAAGAATGGAGGATAGGTTGACGAATACGAACACCACCAGCCAAAAGATGGCCATCACACTCTTTACTCGGCCATCGTAGCGCTGCTCTAAGAACTGCGGCATGGTGTAGATGCCCGACTTCAAAAAGATGGGCAGAAAGAACACCGCCACAATGATGAGCGTAGCCGCCGCCATAAACTCGTACGAGGCGATGCCCATACCCAGCGCAAAGCCCGAGCCCGACATGGCAATAAACTGCTCGGCCGAGATGTTGCTGGCAATAAGCGAGGTTCCGATAACCCACCAGCTAAGGCTCTTGCTGGCTATAAAGTAGTCGGCCGCATCGCGCTCGCCCTCACCCTTCTTGCGGCGCGTAACCCACAGCCCAACGCCCACAATAATCACAATATACGCCACCAGAATGACGTAGTCGATGGTTTGAAATGACATAAATGAAGTTTTAGATTACAAATTGAGATAGGCATCAACCGCTTGATAACGGCTTACAATAAAAAAGATAACACGCTCGCTACACCTTTCCCCTTCTAGTTGGGAATAGCACTATTCTGCGTAATACCAATCCTTTGACTTCTTTGTTTTTTACTGTTTAACTTAAGCCTAACTTCCGTTAAACTTATCAACTCTTCTTCCGACTAGCTACCGTATAACTCCCGTTTATTTCCGTATAACTTCCATTTATTATACCCCACGAGTTTCATAAGCAAATGGCTCCATTAAGGAGTAATTCCCACTTAAAAAGGCTCCTATTCAGTTACAAAACGAGACATTAATTGAACAAGCCCATTAAAAGAGAATCAATCCTTAAGCGGAGCACATTCTGACACAAAATATCTGGTAAGTAATCCTTCGTTTCTAGAACTACCGTTTAAACGTTCTTTTATCCATTCCCACGCCCTTAATGGTTACCGATCTCCATCCAGTAGGAAGCACACTTGGAACTTGCACAATTCCCTTAGGCGTTATCTCTATTCCTCCAAACCCCATCATTACGGTTTGAAGAACTCCTCCTGCACCTGTAACAAAGTAGGGATTATCTCCCCCCTTTGTTTCGGCAATTACGTTGAATGGAGGAAGGATATTTGGCTTATAGGCATCATCAAAGAAGTGACGAGTCTTATCCCTATCGCCAATTCTGCTATAAAGCAGCGAGAAGATGGCTTGGGTCATGGCTGGCGTGTTTTTCTCGGGAACACGAATCTCGTAGTATTCCAAATCCCTTCGTATTTGTGCGATATCCGTAACCTCCTTTAGCGGATAGGCCAACAAGTTTACATCGGCCTGCTTAATCTTTTCGCCGTTGTAGGTGCTATGCTCACGGGTAACGCCATCGGCAAACTTCTCGATCACAATACCGTTTGCAATGTGCTCCCAATCGTTACCGGGTTTAGCGCCAACCAGCTTAGCCGCCGCAATGGCATTCTTCAGGTTTGCCTTGGCCGCAGCATTGGTAAAGGCGTTGTTATCCACATTTTCGGCCCACTCATCGGCAGCAACCACATTCTTAATATCGTACTTCCCGGCACTATTCTTCTCTACCCTACTAGCCCAAAACTCGGCGGTAGCCTGAAGTATTGGCCAACCCTTAGCCTTAAGCCATTCCATATCCTGGGTTACGCAGTAGTAGTTCCATGCAGCAAGTGCAACACAAGCGGTAATATGATGCTCAAAGGTTCCAGACAACGCCCATACGGGAGTCTGCTCGAATCCTGAATCGGAGCTTTCCCAAGGAAACATGGCACCACGGTAACCATGCTCAAAGGCATTTTTCTTAGCCGCCTCAAGAAGGTTGAATCGGTAATCTATCATCGATCGGGCAATCTCAGGATGAAGCACAAGCAGCGAAGGAAACATCCAGGTATCGGCATCCCAAAAGACATGACCGTTGTACCCAAGCCCCGATAGCCCCATAGGCGAAATAGAGAGCCCCGAGCCTTCTCGAACAAAAGAGTAGAGATGGTACAGCATGCTATGAATATCCTGCTGCGCTTGAGCATCACCTTCAATGGTTATATCGCTCTGCCAAAGTTTTTCCCATGCAGCAATATGCTTCCCCATCAGCCGCTGACGACCCTCTAGGCACGCAAAAATGGTTAAGCGCTCAACCTCATTGTAAGGGTCAGCATGGTAGGCCGAAGATATCGTAGAGCCCACCAGCGAAAAGGTGTACGCTTTTCCGGCAGCAATATCCTTGCTAAATTTCATCTGGTGCGAATTGGCGTTGGGCGTTTCGTGAATGATACGCGGCTCCTCTCCCCTCTTCTCGGAAAACAGAAAGCTGGATGAAGCCCCAATTGATAGCTTTCCGGTAGGACTTTTTGCCATAGACGTAAGTAGGCCCAACCCCACATGCTTCCTATTGATCTCGTTGTAGTAGTACCTGCTATCCCTAAACGCATCGGGCGTTTCTAGAATATTCACAGCCGTAATGGTAGCATCCTTAAGCGGCTCTACGGTAACATCGAGCATCACCGAAAACGGCAGCTGACGAAGCGCTAGATACGAGTAGGTTACCTTTGCAATATCCTTAAACGTAAACGACGACTTGAGCACGGCCTCCTTCATATCCAGCTCCTGCTCGAAATTGCTTATGTTTGCCCGAGTTACCGTCGATCCATTAATTATCAGCTTTAGGTTAAGCATATTAAAGCCATTAAGGAAGTTGTCAACCCGTCCCCTTCCGTAAATATCGTAGGTACCACCAAGTAGTATATTCTGCACCTTAAGAGGTTCCGGCGACGATACAATCCCCAGCATCCCATTGGCAACAGTCACACCGTAGTAGCTCTTTGGATCGATGTTGGTAGCCTTAATCTTCCATGCATCCTGCGCTCTTACCCCCATTGCAAAAAGGAGGAATATCAGAACTAAAAGCTTATGCCTATTCATTTCTATTCGGTATATTATCCTTCCGTTCATATTAATGCTATTAAACACACTACTTCCGAGTGATTTCACCTTTAAATAATGGTACAACTCCATTTCGAAGGTTATCCCCCGCTGGCGGGGGTTAGGCGGTGGATCTTCTGAAGCGTATTGTCAATAAAAGCATCACATTATTACCACTAACGTGTACTTTCCCCCCCCCTGCCCCCGCCAGCGGGGGATACGCTTTGTGCTACGAAATGCTGATTACTTAACTTCTATCATTTTTATGAAAGATGAATTCTTAAAAACGAAATCCCTACTTCATCAACCTATAAACCCCATACGAGGTTGCATCCGCCTTTATTTCAAAATTACCGTTTTCGATTTTAAGAGAGGTATTCTGGTTAAGTACAGCCTCAAACTTTTTTACCTTAATGGTATTCGAAATGGTTATGGATTGAGGCTTACCCGTCGGGTTTACTATTACCAAAAACCGATGTCCATCCTTTCCCCTAGTGTAAACCAACGGGTAAGCCTTTTCTTGTGTCGTTAAGAATTCTAAATTTCCCCTACTTGCCAAGGCTGGATATTTAGCCCGTAGCTTAAGCATCGAACGAGTAAAGCTTAGCAAGGAGTTTTGATCGTTGCGTTGAGCTTCAACCGTTGGGAAATTAGCCAACGTATCGATGGGTAGGTAAAGCATTTCGGGTGGTGCTGTCGAAAAACCGGCATTGGTAGCCCTACTCCACTGCATAGGAGTACGCGATCCTGCACGATTACCTCTTGTAACCACGCTCCCTTCCTTGTTGGGCAAGCCCGAAATGTAGCGCATACCAATCTCGTCGCCATAGTAAACCAATGGCACTCCCGGCATAGTAAAAAGAAATGCCATGACGCATTTCAGCTGCTCATCGGTATTACGGCTACCCGAACGTGGACGCTGAAAATCGTGATTGGCCGTAGGTATGCATACGTACCCATTAGCGCCAACGCTATCCAGCTGCTTTCTTATATTATCGATAAACTTCTTAGGAGACCCATTGCCCTCTAAGCTGAAGTAGCAAGTGTCGCGACGAAATACGCCCTCCTTGTTAAAGAACAATTCGTTATAGCCACTACCTCCAAACTGGATTATAAAGTCCATCATAAAACCTGCTTTGATAGCCTTCATCGGATTTCCCCACTCGGCAAGCAGTATACCCTCTGGATATCTGTTTTGGAAATGGGTTCGTACCTCGGCCCAAAGCTTATTCGTCTCAACCAAGTTCGGATCTTTCTTTACTAACGATGATGCCAGATCGACCCTAAAGCCATCGCAGCCCTTATCCATCCAGTAGTCCATTATTCGCATCAGCTCCTGGCGGGTTTTGGTTGGCCCTTCAGCTGATGTCGGCTGCTCCCACGGACAAGCAGGATCGGGTTCTCCAAATCCATAGTTTAGCGCCGGCTGGCAGTCGAAGAAGTTCTTACGATAAGTCCCATTTCTCTCAAACTTTCCCGACACATGCTTTTCGGGTTTGATGGTGGAGTCTGGTGTCCAAATGTAGCGATCGGAGTATTCATTACGCTCCCTCTTCTGCGACTCCTTAAACCAAGGAGACTCAATTGAGGTATGCCCGGCAACCAAGTCGATGCAAACCCTCATTTTTCGCTTATGCGCCTCCCTGAATAGACGAACTAGATCGTCATTAGTACCATAGCGCTTGGCAACCTTGTAGAAATCAATTACGTCGTATCCGGCATCCTGAAATGCAGATTCAAAGCAAGGATTAAGCCAGATAGTGTTGCAACCAAGCCACTTGATGTAGTCTAACTGCTGAACTATACCATTGATGTCGCCAATACCATCACCATCGGTATCTTTAAAGCTTTGGGGATAAACTTGGTAAAAGACGGCTTTGCTTAACCACTCTGGTACTGGTTTAAATGGCTGCTGCGACATAGCACTAGAGGTAATCAATAGGCAAAGCGATGCTAACGCTACCTTAAGAATGCATCTCATAGCGAAAAGTTTTTATGAAGGGTAGGTAAAGAAGTTCTCTACCTACCCTTATAATCAAGACTAAAAAAGTTGCTAATTGTACTGTGGATTCTGCTTTAGCTGAGGATTAGCCTCAAGTGCCGAAGCAGGAATTGGGAATAGAATTTTGTAAGAAGGGGTTACCGCATTCTTCTCGTAGCGAGCCTCGCAGTACTTGTTAAAGCGAACCATGTCGTTACGGCGCGATCCTTCCCAGTAGAACTCATAACCACGCTCGTTATAGATGCTTAAAAGAGAAAAATCGTTAGCATCTATCGTTTTAAACTTACGAGCAAGTCGTACCTCATTAACATCCGCTAGGGCTCCAGAAGCATCACCACTACGCATCTTTGCCTCCGCACGCATAAGGTAAACATCGGTTAGACGATAGTACTGAAAATCGTTCTCGCTCGAACCAGGATAGGCCGTTGCTGCATCAGGAGCATACTTTATTACCCTAATGCCCGCTTCTTCGGCAGAATTCTGAATGCTGAACTCCTTTGTAAATGCCAACGGAATTCCAGTCTTCGTCTTAACCATTTCACCCTTGGTATTGTACTGCTGTCCAACAAGGAATCCGAGGTTAAATCCGGTCTTGCTGATCAAGCGATCGTCTCTGAATCGTGGGTCTGTTTGATCCCAGGTATCAAAAAAGGTAGGTGTTGTACAGCAACCATTCCAAAGGCTGGTATAGGTTCCAAAGGTTTGGTTGTATCCTAAGGTTTGGTTAGTCCAAGCAGTACCTCCAATACCTGCAGCACAGTTGTAGATAATTGGAAGAATTGTTTCCGTTTGATTTGAGTAAGCAGCATTATCAGCTAGGTATAGCTTCCAGAAATCATCGGCAAGGGTGTACTTCTTAGAATCAATAATCTCATCACAAATCTTAATCACATCGCTCCATCTAGCAGTACCATCCTTAAATTCAGGTGCAGTTCCTGTGTAAACCTGATTGTTTAGGTAGAGCTTTGCGAGCAGCATTTGTGCTGCTGCACGGGTAATTCTACCGTAAGGAACTTCACCTTTAAGCTTTAGTTGAGGAATGATGTCTTTAAGTTCCGTTTCTATTCTAGTAACAGCCTCCTTACGACTAAGTATTGTAGGAGTTGCAGAGTAATCGTATTCCGACGATTCGCGGAATGGGAATTGCCCAAATAGATCGTTTAGCTGGTACATGCAAAGCGCGCGTATAAAGCGAACTTCGGCAGCATACGTTTTTACAGCCTCGGTTTGTTCCAGCAACGACAAGTAGTACAACGAAGTATTACATTTAGACAATCCTATATTAAAGCTATTCCATGCATTCTTAACGTAACCATTAAGAGGGTCATAGTCATGCGTAAACAGCGTACGGTAATCGGCATTATTCCAGTTTGCACCTCTAGTTGGGAAAGCCACCTCGTCGGTACAACTTTCTATTGCCAGCCACACCCCACTCCTACTCTGTAGGTCTCTCAGATAGGCGTACGATGGTGCAACAATCGAAGCCATTCCTTCAGGGGTCGATATAACCTTAAGGCCATCCTGCTCATCGAGAATCTCCTCCTTAAGGTCGGTACACGAAGCAAAAATGGTTGCTGCAGATAAAAGAAGAATATATAGCTTTTTCATTTTAACTCTCATTTAATAGGTTAGAATTCTGCTGTTAAACCTAGGCTAATGGTTCTAGCCATTGGATAATTTGTCCAACCAATACCCAATGCAGGTACTCCATTCGAAACTCGAGCCGAGTTAACCTCGGGGTCGTAACCCGAATAGTTTGTAATCACAAATAAGTTGTTCCCTGTTGCATACACCCTTAGCTTGCTGAAGTACTTATTGTTTTTCAGGTTAAAGGAATAGCCCAAGGTTGCACTCGAAAGGCGCAGGTACGAACCGTTTTCGATAAAACGACTAGAGTAGTCGAGCTTATTATTAAAGGCCTCTGCCGACTTAGTTGCGTCCACCGTTGTATTCCATCCGCTAGTCACCAGCGAGCGCTGATCCATTATGTTAGCTAGATTATTGTAGATATCGTTACCAAATACCCCAGTAAAGAAGATGCTAGCATCAAAACCTTTCCAAGAAACAGAAGTATTGAAGTTCATGCTAAAATCAGGCTGTGCATTTCCTATGCATTGTTCAGTTGGCTTTCCATTAGCATCGGTTTCGTATAGGCTCTTACCAGCTGCATCGAAACCAAGAAACTTGTATCCCCAGAATGTACCGATTGGATATCCGCTCTTGATAATCTGCGACGAAAATCCTGTGATACCAGGTCCACTAGGACTACCAGTTGTAATAAACGACATAGGAAGATTCTTAACCTCATTGTCAATCTTCGAGAAGTTTACGCCAGCCGACCAGTTTAAACCGTTCTTGTCGATAATCACACCGTTAAGAGCAACTTCAATACCCTTATTTACGATCTTCATATCCTCAACATTGGTCCAAACCTTTGTGGTAGGTGCTGGTGCAATAGAGTAAACTTCAAGTAGCACATCCTTTGTTGTCTTATTGAAAAGGTCTACACTACCCGAGATACGTCCGTTGAATAGAGCAAAGTCCAATCCCCAGTCAAGCTGTTCGGTCTTTTCCCACTTAATATCAGGATTTGGAGTACGAGTTAGCGTAACGCCTGGAGTTATGGTACTTCCTCCATTCAAAATTGCGCTCGAACCGCTAGAGGTTCCCAACAGTATCTGTGAAATCTTATTTGGAATCTCCTGATTACCGGTGATACCCCAACTTAGGCGCATCTTAAGATTGGTAATCTGCTTAATATCCTTAATAAATCCCTCTTCCGACATCTTCCAAGCAAAAGCAGCAGAAGGAAAATAGCCGTACTTGTTGTTCTCTCCAAATTTAGTAGAACCATCAGTACGGAAGTTAACGGTAAACAGATACTTATTATCAAGATTGTAGTTAACACGTCCAAAGAACGACTGCAGCTCGTTGATAGTTATATCGGAGTAGGTTTTAGCCTGCGTATAGTTACCAAAAGTAAGCTCATTAAGATAGTCGATACCGTCAACGCTAAAGCCATCAACCGAAATTCCGTAGCCATAGTACTTAAAGCGTTGGTACGAATGACCAGCCATCACGTTAAAGCTATGCTTTTCGGTAAAGTTAAAGTTGTAGTTAAAATAGTTCTCAATAAGATAGTTACTCTTTTCTACGTTATTAATATCAGCAGTACCCTTATTAATAAGGTAGGTTAGCTCCTTTTGCTGGGTAACCTTACGTGTTGCCTTAGCATTATCAAGCGCAACATTCATCTTATAGGTCAGACCATTCAGTATGGTATAGGTACCCGCAATGTTTGCCAAAATCCTATCAGTCTGTGTTCTATCGTTGGTAAGGTTAATCATTGCCAAAGGGTTACGCACATCCTTGCTTGGCTGATTATAGGTACCATCCGCATTGTACACAGGGAAAGTTGGATTCATTTTAAGAGCCGATAGCAACATATCGCCCTCTACACCACCGCTTTCGCCAATAGGAGCACGTTGATCGTTATTGCGAGATGCCGTTAAGCTTCCCTCGATAAGCAGTTTATCGTTAAATGTTCTTTGCGAGATATTGAAACGTCCGGTGTACTTCTCTATTCCGGTTTTCTTTATAATACCGTCCTGATCCAAGTAGCTGAGCGATGCTCTATAGCTTGTTCCTCCATTTCCGCCTCCATACGACAGGCTATGGCTTTGAACCTGTGCTGTTCTAAAGATTTCATCTTGCCAATCGGTATTTGCCTTACCGTCATTAAGAGTCATGCTATTATCAGTAATAAACTTACGATACTCATCTGCAGAAAGGACTGGATATTTGCTTGGAAGGTATGATACACCATAGTAGCCAGAATAGGAAACTTTACCCTTTCCTTCCTTTCCCTTTTTAGTGGTAACGATGATTACACCGTTTGCCCCACGCGAACCATAAATAGCAGTTGCCGAAGCATCCTTAAGCACATCTATCGACTCGATATCATCTGGATTTAGGAAGTTAAGAGGGTTCTTCTTAGCCGATTCGCCTACACCGGTAACACTTGCACCTTGAGGTTGGCTATCGGTGATATCCAAAGGCACCCCATCAACAACGTAAAGAGGATCTTGACCCGAACGAATTGAGTTCGAACCACGAACACGAACGGTTGTTCCTGCACCAGGTTCGCCACCGTTGCTGGTTACGTTAACACCTGCAACACGACCCTGGATCATTTGGGTTGGAGCAGCAATTACTCCTACGTTGAAGTCCTTCTCCTTAACCGCAGATACAGCACCGGTTACATCTCGCTTCCTAACAGCACCATAACCAACTACAACAACTTCGTTAATGCTCTTCGACTCGCTATTAAGCGTTACACTTAGGCTTTTCTTAGAGGTTACAGAAACCTCCTTTTTCTCGAAACCTACATACGAGAACACAAGTACCGGTTGCGCCGCAGAGGTGTTTAGCGTAAAGTTTCCATCGGCATCAGTAGCTGTACCAATAGTTGTACCCTTTACCTGAATGCTCACACCAATAAGCGGCATTTTATTCTCATCGACTACCTTAC
This sequence comes from Acetobacteroides hydrogenigenes, assembly GCF_004340205.1. Lineage (NCBI taxonomy): Bacteria > Pseudomonadati > Bacteroidota > Bacteroidia > Bacteroidales > Rikenellaceae > Acetobacteroides > Acetobacteroides hydrogenigenes. The sequence continues at coordinate 128,015 of NZ_SLWB01000007.1, read as the reverse complement.
CGGTAATTTGGCCTTGCTGGCTAGCCCTTTCGGAGGTACTGCCAGCTTCGTTTGTCGAAAAAATAACAATCTGTCTTCCTTTTATTTCATATGAAGCAGAAGTTCCCGAAAGCAGCTTTTTAAGCACATCATTTATGCTCTCGTTCTGGAAATCGACCGACACCTTTTGATTAGGGTTGATGGCATTGTTGTTGAAGACAACCACATAGTTCGACTTCTTCTCAATTTCGCCAAAAACATCCTTCAGCGTCTTATTCTTTGCAGTTAGCGTGATCTTTGCATCCTGAAGTGTTCCTGATGCAAAAGTTGCAGGCGCACTAGCAACGAGCAAGCTCAATGCTAGGCTTACCCCAAGCAGCTTTATTTTGAACAAAGATTTAAAACTGCGATTAGTACAGTTTTTCATTCTTAATTAGATTTAGGTAATACAAAAAAGTCAAGTCTAGTTGATCAGCTAGTTTATCTTAACACGTCGTAGCCATTGGTGTTTTATGGCCTTGCCGTGATTACAATCTTGTTTTTATGCTTTACGTAGGTCATTGGCGAAGTCAACGATATCACCTTTAAGACGTTGTCCACTCCATCATTCAGGTCGAGTTTCCCGGTTAGCCTGTCGTTTCTAAACTGTTTCGGATCGTACTTAAACTCTACGCTAAACTGACGCGACACCTTGTCAAGCACGTTGGCTACAGGTTCGCTATCAAACGATAGTATTCCATCTCGCCAGCCCGTGTAGCTATAGGTATCCACCTCGGAAATGCTTGCTTTTCCTGTATGTGTGGCAAAGGCATACATCTCGTTTGGCTTAATAACTTGAACTTGTTTCCCAAACGCGTTCACCTCAACCGATCCATGTACGAGCACAACCGAATGAACTGGCTCATCGCCGTAGGCCGATACGTTAAAGGTTGTTCCGAGAACCTTTACATTCAGACTGCTCGTTTTAACCGTAAACGTGCGTCCTTGACTTTTCTGGACATGAAAGTATGCCTCGCCTTCGAGCTTTATCCATCGCTCCTTCGTGTTAAAGTTCGATGGGTAGTAGAGCTTACTCTCCGAGTTTAGCGTAACGGTCGATCCATCTGGGAGGTTAACCGTGGCTTTCTCGCCTTTAGCAACCGACACATTCATCAGTTCGGCTTGCTGGTGCTGATTAGCATTGCGCTCGGTTAGCAGATATATGGTAGATGCCAGCAAAACTGGAATGGCAATCGCCGCCGCAACCTTCATTGCTCTAATAGAAGCTCCAATAAACCGTTCTCGAGCAATTGTACGTTCAAGTTCACGCTTAATACGAGACTTGCTCGAGTACGGCATTACCTTTCCAAAGTCATGGCTATTCCACACATGCTGCAAGCTCTCGGATAAATCTTCATCCGAAACCTCCTCCGAAAACCCCTTCATTTCGTCGAACTGGGTTTTGGTAATGGTTGACGAGAAAAATTTCTCGAGCAGCGTTTTAATGCGAATGTGCTTCATAATGGAATTCTATTACTACTAATACACGGATTATTCAAAAACGTACTAGTGGGAGGGCATATTTTTTTCAATATTCCCACCTAAAAATGTTAATAGACTGTACTACAGGAATAGGACAAAGAGGAACTGAGACGATGAAAGCTTATCACGCAGCGTTTTAAGAGCCGATGAGAGCTGATTCTTTACGGTTTGCTCGCTAATATTAAGATGCTCGGCAATCTCCTTATTCGAAAGGTCATGCTCTTTGCTCAGCTCAAATATTTCGAGCTGACGCGATGGTAGCACCTCTTTGGCCACCCTTACAATTTCAATAAACTCGTCGTAGCTAATCTTTTCGTCGGTGCTATTCGATGAAAGATTGATGCTGTTGGCATGTACAACAAAATCTTCGAATTCAAGCTGGCGAATGCTGCTACGGAATAGATTCAAAATTCGGTTTTTTGCAACCGTAAACAAAAAGGCCTTAAAAGAGTAGGTAGGTTCAACCAGCTCGCGCTTTTGCCAAACGGTAAGAAAGGTATCCTGAACAATTTCTTCGGCAACTACCGAGGAGCGCGAAAGCTTAAGCGCAAAGCCGTACAGGTGATCGGCATACATATTGTAAAGCATGCCGAAATCCTGCTGCGAGCCTTGCCTAAGGCCTTCAATATACTCTTTCTCCGCCCTCTCTTTCACAATTATAACTGCTGTAGCTTCTTGGTTTTCAAAATAAACTATTATTCACTAAACCAACAACCATTTTCTTTACCGAAAGTTGGCTTAAGGAGTACAATACCAAACATTACCCTAACTACGAAAGGGGTATTAGCGATAAATAGGGCTTATCGTTCTACTCAGAATCACTAATTCTACTGAGGAACGCGGTACGTTTACATTAATTGGGTGAAGGAAGTTCCTACTCGGCCCAATAGCTATTGCCAAAACGATCTACAACCTCAACCTTTACTTTTGCAGTTGACGATCGAGGCTTAGCCTTAAAGAGGTGATCGGTTTCTAAGGGACCAAACCACTTAGGTTTTTTGTCTCCTAACTGACGGTACGCCTCTAGGGTAAAAGGATCTAATCCCGAATAGCGCTCCATCTCGCCCATACGCACATCGTCTTCGTACCAATACACCTTCCAGTCCCAATCCCATCCCCAAACATTAACGGTTATGTATTCGGGCTGCTCCGAGTTGGCACCAATTGGATAGAATCTCATTTGGTGAGATAAAGGAAAACCAATGCTTTTATAGTACCACTTCAGATTGTCCCCATTTGCCTCAAGCACCAAATACCCTTTAGGTGAACCATCCTGTGCAACCGGACCATTCCACCACGATCCGCAAACAGAAGAAACGTTATGCTCGTATATATTGCCACTAATGCTAACATTGCGCATGGTATGCGTATGCCCCGAAACAATATGCGCATTAAAAGGTTCCAAAAGGCTATACAACGCCTCCTTATTTGATAACGAAGCATTAATATTCTTACTGTCGAACTTAGCCAAATCGTTAGCATCCAACGCCGATGGAATATGCAGAACAATAATAACCGTACTACCTTTTTGCAGGTACGAAAGATCCTTCTTCAACCAGTCTTGCTGTTGAGCAGTCAAGTAACCTATGTAAAGGTGATCTCGACCTATGTAAAACACGTTGTCCAGAACAACGTAGTGAATGCTTCCCTTATTAAAAGAGTAGTATGTAGGCCCATAAGCTTTCTCGAAAGAGGCGCTGCTCCCCTCGTCAGAGCGCTTGTTGTAATCCATGTCGTGATTTCCCAACGCATGGTAAAACGGAATTCCTGCCTTTGCTGCTATTGCATTATATTCCCCGAAAAGGGTAAGGTTATCAAAAACGATATCGCCACAACCTATCCCGAAGTAAGCATACTTTAAGTTTTCATCTACAACATCCTTGAGATCGCTAACAGCATCACGAAGTTGCTCCATATCCGAAGGCTTACGCACTTGCGGATCGGCCCAAAAAACGATCCGATGTACGCTATCGCCTCTACTATCCCTATCGAGCAAAAAGTTTACTCGGTTAGCATTACGCCCTTCTATCTTCTGAAAAAATTGAGGAAGGTTTTCTCCATTCAAAGGAGCACTATACCCTGATGGGGTGCTGATGTACACAAATTTAGATAAAGGATGAACAGACAAGGAGTAATCCCCTTTTTTATCTGTTAAAGTTGTAGAAAAGCCATCTGTAACAACAACATTACGAATTCCTTTTCCATGAGAAGAAACTCTACCACAAACAGAACTCTGACAATACGATTGTAAAGAAGAAGCTACTGTAAATGCAGAAAGCATTATAGCAAAGAGCGTTTTAACCATACAGGCACGGCTATTAATTTAGCGGGTAAATGTAGCGACTTTTACTATTCGGCAGCAATCCTCAACAGCAAATGAACGACAAAAACATCATCCAAAAGCCGAGTAAAGAGACGAATCGTAGAATTTATTATTGATTAACAAGCATCTGCATTGCTTAGGCGACGTCATAAACATGCTGCACAGACGGCAAACTTTTACTATATTTACCGTCAATGCAAAAAGTAGCGGATGCGCCTTGCTGCATTCATTTATCCGGATGATCTATTAAGAAAAACCACATGGCACACATCATCAACGACATCTCGAGAACGTTTAACGAGTACCTGTTAATACCAGGACTAACAAAGAAGACGTGCAACCCCGACCAGGTAAGCCTAAAAACTCCGCTGGTTAAGTTCAATAAAGGTCAGAGTCCCGATATAGAACTAAACATCCCCTTTGTATCTGCCATTATGCAATCAGTGTCCGACAGTAAAATGGCCATTGCGCTGGCGCAAAACGGAGGGCTCTCCTTTATCTTTGGATCTCAATCAATAGAGGATCAGAGCGAGATGGTACGAAAAGTTAAGAAGTTTAAGGCCGGCTTTGTGGTAAGCGATGCCAACCTTACGCCCGAGCATACCCTTAGGGATGTTATTGAGTTAAAGGGAAAGACTGGATTTTCGACCGTTGGGATAACCAACGATGGAACATCAAATGGCGTGCTGCTAGGGCTTGTTACCAGTAGAGACTACCGTCCAAACAAGGACCCTATGGATAAGAAGATAAAGGAGTTTATGACACCATTCTCAAAGCTGGTTACCGGAAAACTTGGAGTATCGCTCAACGAGGCCAACGACATAATCTGGGATCATAAGCTTAACACTCTTCCAATTATTGACGAGAACCAAAAGCTTCGCTTCTTCGTGTTCAGGAAAGACTACGATAACCACAATGAAAACCCCAACGAACTGCTCGACTCGCACAAGAGGCTAATTGTAGGGGCCGGAATCAATACCAGAGACTACAAGGAACGAATACCTGCTCTTGTTGAGGCTGGCGTTGATGTTCTGTGCATCGATTCGTCGGATGGTTTTTCGGAGTGGCAGAAGGAAACGATAAAGTTTGTTCGCGAGAAGTATGGCGAAAAGGTAAAGATTGGAGCCGGAAACGTTGTAGACAAGGATGGGTTCCTTTACCTTGCGGAGGCAGGTGCCGATTTTGTAAAGATAGGTATCGGAGGAGGCTCGATATGCATAACCCGCGAGCAAAAAGGTATCGGACGCGGACAGGCAACTGCCGTAATTGAGGTAGCCGAAGCACGAGATGAGTACTTTAAGAAGACTGGTGTTTACGTTCCTATATGCTCCGATGGCGGAATTGTACAAGACTACCACATGGTTCTTGCACTAGCTATGGGGGCTGACTTTATAATGATGGGTAGATACTTTGCCCGCTTCGACGAAAGCCCTACCAAGAAGATTATCATCAACGGTAACTACGTAAAAGAGTACTGGGGCGAAGGATCAAACCGCGCCCGCAACTGGCAACGATACGACATGGGAGGAAGTAGCCTGCTAAAGTTCGAAGAGGGCGTAGACAGTTATGTGCCCTACGCTGGCAAGCTAAAGGATAACCTAGATATAACCTTGGGCAAGATTAAATCGACAATGTGCAGCTGTGGCACCACAACGATTCCCGACCTCAAGGAAAATGCCAAGATAACGCTAGTATCATCAACCAGCATCATTGAGGGTGGTGCGCATGATGTTATCCTAAAAGAAACCAAGTAGCAGCATTTATACCGTTATACGAATCTAGCATGGGTGCCAAATATCGTTTGGCACCCATTTTTATTCCTCATATCAGCAATCCAATTGCCTTTACCTTTGATTCGTCGTAACTTGTGAGTGTTGGGGTGTTTCATTAAAAGACATGACGATGAAGCAAACTTACACATGGACAAGTACTATTCACGCGTTCGGAATAGGGGCTGCTTGCGGCTTACATCACGTTGCCAGCTACCGAACGAGAATCATCTTTACGTGCTCTAAGGCATCACTACTATCCGTTATACTACTTTTACTACTATCCTCTCCTGCAAGGGGACAGAACTACATTCGCATGCGAGAAAATATGGTTCAATTCCAAATACAGGCAAGAGGAATCACCCACCAACCTACACTTGAGGCAATGAGAGAGATTCCTCGTCACCTCTTTGTACCTGACGACTACACTGCTACGGCCTACGATGATGGGCCTTTACCTATTGGCTACGGACAAACCATATCGCAGCCCTACATTGTTGCCTTTATGACGGAAATTATAAAGCCTAAAGCAACGGATAAGGTTCTCGAAATAGGAACAGGATCAGGCTATCAGGCTGCAGTTCTTTCTAAAATAGTAAAGGAGGTTTATACCATAGAAATTGTGGCAGAGCTAGGAAACGCTGCAAAAAAGCGGCTGGTAAATTTAGGATATTCCAACGTAACGGTACGTATAGCCGATGGCTTTAACGGGTGGAAAGAGCGTGCTCCTTTTGACGCCATCATTGTTACCGCAGCGGCAGAATTTATCCCACCTCCGCTGATAGAGCAGCTTAAGGATGGCGGTAGAATGATCATTCCCATAGGATCACCATTTACTCTTCAGTATCTTGTTCTGGTAAAGAAGAAGGGAAACAAGGTTACCACGCAAAACGTGCTTCCGGTAACCTTTGTCCCCTTTACACGGAGTGGGAAACAGCCATAACCCGAAACTCTGTTATTCTCACATAATAGGCATGCTAAGTAAAAGGTTATATGTAGCAATAGGCATGCTATCAGCTGCCATAATAGCATTTCAGCTTACGCTAATGCAGTACCTATCGTTTGTGCAGTGGGGCCACTTTGCCTACATGGTAATATCGGTAGCACTGCTGGGGTTCGGAGCGAGCGGAACCATGCTATCACTATTCCGAACCCTATTCGTAAGGCGCTACACAACCCTCCTTCCCATTCTCTTTGCCCTTTGCTCAGTATTTATGACTACGGAGTTAATGCTCACCCAAAGCATAACACCGAGGTTCAACCCTTTTATGGTTATTAGCGGCACTCGTGAGATTGGTGCACTAATGCTGATGTACCTTCTCTACATCCTTCCATTCTTCTTTGGAGGAGCCGCAATCGGGTTGGTGTACACCAAGCATTCTTCGCACATAGGAGGTCTTTACTTTGCCGATTTGAGCGGTGCCGCCATAGGTGGCATCCTCTTATCCATTCTCCTATGGATGCTCCCACCTTGGCAGCTAAGTCCCCTGCTATCGCTGCTACCGTTAGCTGGAGCATTTCTCGTAATCGACTATCATAATAGAAGAAAAACCGTTGTACTTCTTATGGCCTGCACCGTACTGTCGGGATACCTCATCGTTAACAAACAGAGCCCTGCTATATCGGAGTATAAGAGCCTTAGCAAGGCGATGTCCATGTAAGGGTCGACGATTATTCTTACAAGAAATAGCCCATACGGGCAGCTGCATGTGGTATCGTCGGAAGTGATTCGCCATGCGCCCGGGCTGAGCCTTTGCGCAACCCAGCAGCCTCCTAAGGCAATGATGCTCTTTAACAACGGGAACTGGTTTGGCGCTATTCCGCTGGATAATGCAAGCGAAAGAACCCTGCTTTACGACTATACCCTCTACTCGCTTCCATTTTCAATTGGCACCCCTGATAAAGTTCTACTGCTAGATGCCGGAAGTGCACCTTTTGCCCCATACTGCTTAACCAAAGGAGCAAAAGACCTAACGCTGGTGGAACCGAATGCTTTAGCAACAGAAGTGCTAAAAGGAGAACTGGCTAGTGTGCACGACTCGCTGCTGTACGACCCACGGATAACCATAAAGCAGAACAGCTCGCGCAGCTATCTGCTATCGGATACTACAACATACAACCTTATCGTATTTCCCAACGTGGGTAGCATCGACGGGATGTCCGGAATGTTAGCCGCCAACGAGCAGCCGCTTTTGACGATTGAGGGCGTAAAAGATGGATGGAACCGCTTGAGCAAAGACGGTTATCTGATGTCTGCGGCTTGGCTCGACTACCCTCCTCGCGTAATGCTAAAACTGCTTACAACCATTAAAACGATCCTGGTTCAAGAAGGAATTTCAATGCCGGAGCAGCATGTTGCAGTAGCACGATCGTGGAGCAACGCGGTGCTACTGGTAAAGAGATCGCCACTATTGGCTGCTGAAATTGATAGCATACAGCTGTTTTGCAAGGAACGCTGCTTCGATCCAATTCTGCCAAAGAGCATTCGCCCAAAAGAAGGGGATTCATTCAATGTGCTAAAGGATAACATGCTCGAATCCTTTTGCGATTCGATTATTTACGGCGATCCCCAACAATTTCAAAATAGATATCTGCTCAACGTAAGCCCATCAACCGACAACCAGCCCTACTTCTACCGCTTCTTCAAGCCAACACGCTATAACGAACTAAGAGAGCAAATGAGCCTTGAGGCACTTATACGAATAGAGCCCGGATACTTCTTTGTCTTTATAACATTAGCACAAATTTTTGCAGCAGCGCTTATCCTAACCATTGTTCCCCTACTCTTTTTGAAGGTAAAAACAAAAGGCATTTGGCTTACACTACTCTACTTTAGCGGGCTAGGCATTGGATTTATGTTCATGGAAATCGTGCTTATCCAGCAGTTAACTCTGTACCTAGGTCAGCCTATTTATGCAGCAGCAGCGGTAATAAGCCTTTTGCTGCTCTTCTCGGGCATCGGGAGCATTACCACCGAACGCTTTACAGCAGACAGGAGCACAATGCTAAAGGTATTTACCATTATTATTCTATCGATTCTTGCCTATTCAATTGGAGTAGAACTTCTACTAAGGAGCACAATATCGCTTCCGATGGCAGGAAAACTTGCCCTAACCATTGCGCTGATAGGGATGCCGGCACTGGCAATGGGGATGGCTTTTCCACTAGGCATTAAACTACTATCAGAGCACAACCGGCAGCTGGTGCCATGGGCTTGGGGTGTCAACAGCTGCGCCTCGGTGGTAAGTACCGTAATGGCTACGGGAGTTGCCCTCCATGCCGGATTTCAAGTAGTCATGATGGTTGCTGCCGGAGCGTATACGCTTTCGCTGGTTGCCGTAGCGCTTTGGAGGAAATAAGCCATGATCGTAATGAACCTTACCATAGGATTGCTACTCTACCTTATAAGCAGCCAAAAAGTAAGCGGTCTGTCGGATTCGGTTGATGTATTCGTTATTCAGCAGGAGTACCATACGGGAATATCTCTTAGGACGGCTGACGTTAACCTCGGTGCTTGGCCCGAGTGTGCCGAGTTTAAGAAGCATGCCTGGGTGGATGTTGGGTGGGGAGATAGAAGGTTTTACCAATCGCCCGACTACAACCCGCTACTTGCGCTAAAGGCAATTGCCATACCTAATCCCTCGGTGATGCGGATCGAGGGTTATACGCAACATCCGAGCATCTATCTAAAAGGCTGCCCTACCTTAAAGATACGTCTAAGCCGTAAACAAATGGATAGGCTTTGTACCGTATTCCACAAAACGTACGTTTGCAGTTCCGATGGTACACCAAAGGAAGTTAACAGCAGCTATGGTTACAAGTTCTATAATGCCAAAGGAAGCTACCACCTAATGAACACCTGCAATACGTGGGTGGCAAGGGCATTCAAAAAAGCAGGATTAGACGTACCCGTGTTCGGAATAGTTGTGGCAAAGCAGCTGTTTAAAGCACTTGAACCATATAGTGAAAAGCCCGAGGCCGTTTAGAAGAATAGGCTGTGTAAGATAATATCTGTAATGCAACCATGCCGACCTCCACTAATTACCAATAATTACCACATATTAGTTGACACCCCCTTTACCCGAAAATCAATCGGGTTGTACATTTACACTGCTACAACACTCATATTAAGGATTATGAACATTTTAATGATTTACCCAAAATATCCAGACACCTACTGGAGCCTAAAGCATGCGCTCCGCTTTATCTCCAAGAAGGCTGCATTTCCTCCACTGGGATTGCTTACCGTATCGGCAATGCTCCCCGCCGAATGGAATAGGAAGCTGGTGGACATGAACGTTACGCCGCTCGATTCAGAGGATATCCGCTGGGCCAACTACGTTTTCGTCAGTGCCATGATTACACAAAAAGATTCCGTAGCGAAGGTGATTAACGAGTGTATAAAGCACCAAACGAAGATTATTGCAGGTGGACCGTTATTTACTCAGGATTACACGAGCTATCCTCAAGTAGATCATTTCATCCTTAATGAGGCAGAGTTAACGCTCCCTCTTTTCCTAAAAGACATTCAGGAAGGATTATCACCAAAGAAGGTTTACAGCACCAGCGAATATGCCAACATGGCCGAAACGCCGATCCCCGACTACCAGCTGCTATCGATGAAGGACTATATAACCATGAGCATTCAGGTATCGCGAGGATGCCCGTTTGCCTGCGACTTCTGCGAGATAACTTCGCTACTGGGCCATAAGGTTAGGATGAAGCCTACCTACCAGGTTATCGCCGAACTCGATCAGCTGTACCGGCTAGACTGGCGTGGCTTTGTGCTTATTGTAGATGATAACTTCATCGGAAACAAGCACGAGGTCAAGCATAACCTGCTTCCTGCAATGAAAGCGTGGATGCAGCAGCATGGCTATCCGTTTACCTTTAGCATTCAAGTATCAATTAACCTTGCCGACGACGATGAACTGCTGTCGCTTATGCGCGAGACAGGATTCACCTATACCTTCATCGGCATTGAAACACCCGAAGAGAAAGCGTTGAAGGATTGCAACAAAATCCAGAATAATAACAGGGACCTGCTTCAATGCGTAGCGAAAATACAAAAGGCAGGAATCGAAGTCTCTGCAGGATTTATCGTTGGATTCGATAGCGATACCCCATCCATATTTCAACGACAGATCGACTTTATTCAGAAGAGCGGAATAGTATCTGCAATGGTGGGGCTACTGACAGCCCCCAAGAACACGAAGCTGTACAATAGGCTTCTATCTGAAAACAGGCTCATCAACGAGCGCCCGGGTAACAACACCGACTTTACCACCAACTTTATCCCCAAGATGAGCTACAACGAACTTATCGAGGGATACCGAACAATTGTAACAAGCATCTACTCGGCAAAGCCCTACTACAAAAGAGTTCGGCAGTACCTGCTGGGCTTCAAACATACAAATCTTCGAAAGGAGAAACTTAAGCTGGCAAACCTAGCGGCTTTTGCAAAGTCGATATTCATCATCGGGATTATGACAAAGGGTCGAACTGAGTTCTGGAAATTCTTATTCTGGACCCTTGCCCGACGTCCTAAACTGTTTACCGATGCCATGACCTTTGTCGTTTATGGCTACCACTACCGTAAGGTATACGGCATAAACTGATGGACATGGAATAGCTGCGACTTGGTGCTACAGAGACCTTCAGGATGTCAACCTCTACTTAATAGTAGCATCCTTGTCGTAGGCGGCAATTTTCAGCTTCCAGCTTTCGGGTATTGGCATGCTAATCTTATCTTTAATGTTGTAGCACACCAAAACAACCGAACAGGTCGATAGCACCTCGCCGGTTTCCTCCTCTACCAGTTGATGCCCCATGGTAAGACTCTTATTCCCTACGTGTGTAACATGCGTTTCAACAAGAATTTTTGTTCGCATGTAAATAGGCTTTAAGTAGTCTATTTTGATTGATGCCCCAACTAGTCCTATTGTAACGAAGTCGATCTCGGGCAGTACCTCGTCGAAGTAGTGCACCTTTCCGGCATCGTAGTAATTTTGGTAAACGGTATTCGAGACATGCCCCAGCATATCAACATCGCTAAACCTTACCTGAATTGGTATTATACTTCTAAAAGATGCGTTACTTTCCATTAAGTTGCTCATTTGAACAGCTAATATAGCACTAGTTACATTTATCGCTTTTCAATTTAAAGTTCGTTATGCCAATTACCATTCCACGGCATAAACATTGATGTCAAATATGCAGAAACCTGGATAGTTTCACCTTAAACTACGATAGAAATAATAATTCTACGCCGAGAGAACACTATTCTAGCCCAATATTACCTAAAGTAGAAATTATTATGGTTATTCTTGTTTGGCAAAGGCTCCTGCTCATAGCCGTCAAATTAAGGCTAATTTCAATAGTAGAAATGTATAATAGTAGCAGCCTATCCCTTTTTTGGCAAGGTATAAGCAACTTCAATCAAGGCTAATGCTTAATAGCTATCTCTTTCTTTCAATTAGCGATTTCGTAACATATTGCAGCTTTGCTTGACTGCTATAGGATGGAGACTCTAATGAACAGAGATCGAACAAGAAGCTCCAACCCAAATTCGTCATGCTGCATCAACGTTTTGAGGCACGACCACTATTGGCAAGTTCGTAGGTATGCTTTAGTAGTTCAATACCTCCCCATGCTCCATGACCTGGAACAACAAGCTTTGCATTCGGGAATTTATCCATCACCCTCCTAATCGTTATAGGGTAAGACGTTACATCGCCATCCTCGGTATTCCCCAAATTGATATTGCTTATGCCTTTTACCATACAGCCGGCAAAAAGAATTTGCTCCGTTGGCATCCAAACAACAATATTGTCTAACGAGTGAGCAGCCCCAAGGTAGTAGCAACAAATAGGCTTTCCTCCAAAATTTAGCAATAGAGAATCCCTAAAGCCATGTGCAGGAACAGGCAAATCCTGAGCCTTTGCGATATCGATAGTCATTTGGCATGCATACGACTCTATACCACTAGTCTTTATACAGTTCAAACCTCCCATACAGTCGGAATGCCAATGGTTAGGCACAAATCCAACCACACGTAGTTTCAACGAATCCTTTAAGTACGACACCAACTCTTTTGTAGCCGCATCGGTTGTAGGCGTGTCAAAGAGAAAGGCCTCTCTCCCGCTTGCAAGCACCATACCGTTAGAGGCAACACGCCCAAAGCGCCCCATATCGGCATAAGATATATGCACATAGGCATTATCCGAAAGCTTAACCAGCTCGATATCCTTCGAAACATGAACTCTCTTAATGACAGTCTGCGATAATCCACTAAGATGAATTAGGCAAGCCATAAGAAAAAATAGTATGCTTTTCATCTGCAAAGCTTATATAGGTTTATCAGCAACAATCTTTATCCAGATCGGATTTCTCCCCTACTCCCTTAATATCTTCTCCATTGCCTTTCCTTTTGCCAGCTCATCAACCAGCTTGTCTAAATAGCGAATCTTTTGCATCAGTTTGTCGTCGATCTCCTCCACACGATACCCACAGATTACTCCTGTAATTTTCGAAACATTGAGATTAATTTGAGGTGCTTCGGCAAAAAAAGTCTCAAAATCAACGTTCTTGTCCACTTGCTCTTGCAACGCTTGCGCAGTATATCCGGTTAACCAAAAGATAACGGTATCTACTTCTTCTTTGGTGCGCCCCTTTTTCTCTGCTTTTTGTATATACAATGGATAGATACTCGAAAAAGGAGTTGCAAATATTCTTACTTTTTCCATTTTTGCTGGGACTATTTATTATTAACTAGTTCGTTACTCAATCAGCCTACACTGCGGCTACTGCGGAGTAGCAATCTACCGCCTACTACTTTACCCGCTTGTTGACTATACAGTGTCAAGCATTGTCCAACTATAATATTCCTTCTGTTTTCAACCCTGCGGTTTCAATAATTAGTTTACAAACTTTAAGATACTCAGTTAATCCCCTTTTTTCAGTATCATAATCGGGTGTCCAAAAGTTGTATTCCTTCCTTTGGTTATCATATTCAAACATTATTGAACATTCAGTTCCATCAAAACCTCTATCTGTTGATTTTGAGAAATCGCTATTTATAAGGTTTGTAAGGTCTCTACTTATTTTATTAAATATTTTAATTTCAATTGTAAACGAAGTGTCAATTCGAGTATTCTCCCAGCCTTGCTCCCCTTGCATTGGTTCTGAATGTAAATGGAGTACATGTTCAGAATTTGATTTCTTAATCTCTACAGTTACTTTATTATTGGGGATTCTCTTTGAATGAATCAGTTCAAACTTAACATTGTCAATATTATACTCTTTTTTATCGCACATAGTAAGAGTTATCAATGTAAGTAATACTCCCATTATTAACCCAATTCTTCTTTTCATTATTAATGAACATTTTTATCTTTTTGCATTCTATATTACTAGTTTATAAGCGCAACTTCTGTTACTCTTATACGCCTATCAAAGAAAACTAATTTATATATACCATCAAAGGAGATGTTTGCCTGTGCCGTAGGAGCAGAAATAATGTAGCACACGTAAATGCGGATTTCCTTACAAGTTCTTCTTCAAAAGTTGAAAACTGATGGAACAGCCTTTCGTATAACGTTTTATTCTTTTCAATTATAGCATCAGCTATTTCGAGAAAAGCTTACGGAGCTTCGATAATACCACTAGAACCACCAAACGGCAAGCAACCCAACCTCGAAGTTCAGCCTTCCTCCATAAACACGGTGACCTTGGCCACACCATCTCCGTTGTGGGTTCCGTTCGAAGCGGACGAAGCAACCACAACACTCGTAAAAGCGTAAAGTGCCAATGCGAGAGCAAGCCTTTATTGTGGATAAACGCCCCACACCGAAGTCTGCGAGTTAAGCCACGACAGCCTTTCTTTGTTTCGTTTCTTTGTGCCCAAAGAAATGAAAAGACTGTATTTTACTTGTTGGACTACCATTTTGTGGTTGTTTAAGACCTCAGCGATTTTCGCCTACGCTGTGTGGCCAAGGCCACTGTTATCTACGGATAGAGTCTCGCCACCTTTGTTCTACATACTAGGCCGAATCGGACTTTTCGCCTGAAGTGCAGCTATGGTCTTACAGCGTATATCCTTTTTTATCCCTTGTTTGAATGTTAAGAAAAAACAGGACGGCTTACAATCCTGTCCAATTCGAATATGAAGTATTTTAATGCAAAATCCCTAATATTTTGGGATGCTATGGAATATGGAGATGGGTTTGCTTACGAGGGAAATTAGGCCTATGTTTGGCTTGAAACTAAATGCAGAGAGATGCTAACAGACATACACAGCAAAGAAACGGACCAACTATTTAAAACCTCAATTGTCCAGCAAACAGCATTCTGGTCGGTTGTAAAAACGATGCTAGGAGTTGAAACTATTGCTCTTAACTTTAAGATTAACCGTTTGAACCTTAACAACATTGCAGTTGAGGAGCGTATTGTTGAGTCCGATCTTTTGGTGATTGTTCAGCATCTCGATAGAAATCACTCCATTGCCTATGTGCCTTACGGCCCAGAGTTAGAACCCCAAGAGGATCTTCAAGGACAATTTCTGGAGGAACTCTCGGAGTGCCTCCGCACCTATATCCCGTCCAACTGTATAATGATTAGGTACGATCTATGCTGGGAGTCGTACTGGGCAAAAGACACCAGCTACTTCGACGAAAACGGACATTGGGCTGGGCCACCGGAAAACCCCATTCAAGAGTTGCGCTTCAACATGAATACGGTAGGATGGAAATTCAAGAAATCGTTCTCCAACATTCTACCATCTAACACCATATACCTCGATCTTAAAAACGATCTAACTACAATGCTGGAGCAAATGAAACCCAAAACGAGGTATAACATTGGGCTATCGGAACGAAAAGGGGTATCGGTGAGATCGGTAGGTATAGAACACATCAACATATGGTATCAGCTATACCAGGAAACTGCAGCACGAAATGGCATCTACCTTCACGATATAGAGTACTTTAAGGCGGTGCTATCGGCCAAAACCAACAATATGCAATCGCCAGCAGATGTTATCCTGCTTATTGCCGAAGCAGAAGGTGCACCTCTTGCCGCAATGTTTCTTGTGATAACGGGTAGCAGAGGCTCATACCTCTACGGAGCGTCGTCTTCGACAGGTCGAAACGCAATGGCCACCTACGCCCTACAGTGGAGCGCAATAAATATTGCCCGTGAACGTGGATGTACCGAGTACGATATGTTTGGGGTGGCGCCAAGACCTGAGCCATCTCACCCTCTCTACGGATTATACCGCTTTAAAACCGGATTTGGAGGGGAAATCTACCACAGCCTTGGATGCTGGGACTATCCGCTCGATTCGCAAAAGTACGCCTACTACTCATCGCTTGAACTTAAGGAGCAAGGCTACCATATGAACTAGCCCCCCCATCAAGAACCTTTTATACGGCTAAACAATGAAAAACATAGCAGTATCGGTACTCACATTGCTACTATCAACCCTATCGAGCGTCTGTGACGCACAAGCCATTCCAAACAAACACCTAAAGGAATGCTCGCTGAAAGGGAGAACAATACTAGTCACAGCACCTGAGAATTATTCAGTAAGGCTCTGTGATGCCATAAAGAAAAAGGGAGGAAAGCCTATCCCCCTATCGACCATCGAAACCACAATAAATCCTGACGACTCGGCCATCTTAGAGGTGCTACAAAATCAGAATAAGTATGGGTGGGTTGCGCTATCGAGCAGAAAAGCTATCGATGCCTTTTGCGGATGTGCTATTAAGCATCGGTATAGTATAGATAGCCTAAAAGTGTGTACCATGGGCAAAGACACGGAATACATGCAGCAGCAATATCGCGTAAAGGCAGCAATTACGCCTAAAGAACCAAGCCCCGAAGGCATTGTAAAAGCGCTTGCCACCATACCCGGCACTAATGGGCAAACAATTGCCGTTGTAGCGCCTAATATCGAGAACCTGACAGAACCCGATGTTATTCCCAACTTTTTAAGCAGGCTAAAGGACATAGGTATGGAGCCTGTAAAAATTGAAGGTTACATTACAAGACCAACAACGGCTCATAGCAAGAAGGAAATAGAAGCATTGTTTCATAAAAGAAGGATTGACGCTATTATCTTCTCCAGCGCAACCGAAGCCGAAGGACTAGCAAAGCTTGTAGGAGGAAATGATCAACTAAACACCGTTATGGTAGCATGTTTTGGCCCATATACGGCTGCAAATGTTAAGAAAATGGGCGTAAAAGTCGCATTTGTAGGAACAAACTACAGCTCTTTTGAGGCTTTTGTTGATGAACTCTGCACCTTCATAAACCATCAAAACTAAGGGTCGCCTTTAGAAGCCTCAAACACTGCCAATATGCATGTATCGAGAGCCTGAACGAACAACTCCAAATTCATTAACTACAAACTTGTACCGAGTATGCTTTACCCCCACACAATACGGGTATTGACTTAGGGAGGTGAGCCATTTAGCAAGCGTACTTTAACACACCTTTGATAAAAACAAGGAAGTGTTCAAATTCAGCAGTAAAAAAACATTATACTTTTACATACCGATCGTTCAGTATTATTTTTCATGAGTGAAACTAAAGAGCATATAATAGATAAAAGCTACGAGCTATTCCTTTCACATAGCTACGAGGCTGTTTCTATCAGCGATATCAGCAAGGCAATTGGCATGACCAAGGGTGCACTCTATCACCATTTTTTGAATAAAGAAGAACTCTTTAAGGCAGTTGTAGATAAGCACCTTATACTACCCACGGTTGCATGCAATTTAGACCAGGTATCCCTCAAGGAACTTTTTGACTACAACATAAGATGTATACGAGAGCTACTAGATAGCTACCTATCGTATAGCAACCTATTTACTCCGTTAAACTTTGTCTCACTATTTGGAGATGCATCGCGCCATTACAAAGGATTTATCGAAAAAACGGAACGATATGTAAAGGATGAGGAAAAAAAGATAGTTACGGTACTCGAGAACGCTATAAAACGAGGGGAAATACGAAGCGACATCAATGTTGCCATTACAGCTTACACAATTATATCACTATATGTGGGCCTTGTTGGCAACCTTATTGTAAACTCGCAGGATGTCGACAAGTCGTTCTCACTTCTTCGAAGTCAAATTCTAGAATTCTATAAGATGCTTAAAAAAAGTACCTAAAGCTTAAACCGAAAAACAACCGTCCCAAGAGATTTACCACGAGTTTAAAGTCTAGTACCAGTAGTTACAACCGAACATTAAACGATTTTATTTTTATGAAATCAAAAAGACTTTACTACACAGACAAAATTGCAGAGGTTTTCCACAAGCAGAAAACCGCAAACGTTAAGGTTGAAGAGATAGCACAAGAAATAGGGATAACGAAAAAGACACTTTACAACTACTTCGAAAGCAAAAAGGAAATGATCGAAAGCGTTGTAGACTATATCTCTAGAAGAAAGATGCAAGAAATAAAACAAGGACTAGGAGAACAAACATCTCCTATAGATGCACTTGTATATATTGCCAAAACAATGTTCAGCACATCGAAAGCTCTATGCAACTTCGACGAGCCACAAGTTAACTATGCAAATTCGCCTGTTATTAAAAACATCTTCAAGGAAAGGCGCAACGAACTCCTTGATATTGTGAACTTCCATTTCAACAAGGGGGTATACCTTGGCTTCTTCGAAGCAGACCTAGATGTAGAACTTGCCAGCCGATACTACATCTTTCAACTCGAAAACCTATTCGCACGAAAAGAGACCATCTCAGAAATGATGATAAGCGACCAACGGCTTCTGCAAGTTTTGTACTACTATATGAAGGGTAATTGCACCCCAAAAGGATTAGAGCACTTGAGAGAATCGTTCGACATACGGGTAACGGCAAGTTAAAACAGCCACTAATACTAAGCTTAGGTTATGAGTTTTTTGTAGACTTTATACCCCAAAATGTAGAAAAACCAAAAAAAAGTGCTGTTTATCCAATAAAAAAGTCGAAAACTCAGTGATAATGCAGCCTCTGGCCTATTGCGCAATTATATTTTTTGTATATTAGCTTTTGTAAACACCAAATGGCAACTCGACATTTGATGAATACGAAGTAAACTTCATTACTAATCCAACTATTATTTATTGCCATGCAAGAATTACTTAACCAAATCAAGGAGCAAATTGCACTTTACTCTGAAAACGCAGAGGCTTATTCTACTAAGAACAGCAAGGCTGCAGGTGCTCGCGCAAGAAAAGCTACTTTAGAGCTTACTAAACTTTTCAAGGAGTTCAGAAAGCTTTCGATCGAAGATTCGAAGAAGTAAGGAGCTTACAGGAAATACGAAGACCATTCTTAAAGCAAGAATGGTCTTTTTTTATACCCTATAATAATGTATTTTACACGTACATTTAAAAGGAAACATGAACGAAAAAAAGCTCTACTTTATTGCCATTATTCCTAATCTGGAGCTAAGAGATAAAATTCAGAAAATTAAGGAAGAGGTAAGCATGCGCTATAAAGCCAAGCATGCGCTAAAATTGCCGCCTCATATAACCCTCCAAATGCCTTTTAAAAAGGACGAAAGCATAGAGCGAGCACTGGTTCAAGAGTTAGCCCAATTTGCAGCAGAACAGCCCCCCTTTAACGTTGATCTTTTGGGATTCGGCTGCTTCGCACCCCGTGTTTTATACATAAAAGTTGTAAACCACGCCCCCATTACCGAACTTCAGGCAAAGCTCGAAAAAACACTCGAAGAAAAGGTGAATTTCGACCCCAAGGAGATAACAAAAGAAGTACATCCACACGTCACACTTGCTACACGCGATTTAACATCACATAAGTTCCATTTGGCGTGGGATAAATATAAAGAGCAGGCATTTAACAATACTTTTACGGTTAATAGCATTTTCCTACTAAAGCATAATGGGAAATGCTGGGATATCTACCGGGAGTTTTGCTTTAATGCATAACAGTAGCTGCTACTCCATCACTGCTTTAGCAAGTGCTTCAATCTTTTCATCGTCAAGTTTCGAGATGGAAGAGTTTACTCCTGATATCTTTCTAACCAAGAAGCGTTCAATAAAATTCATCTTCTCGAAAAGGAATTCTCCACCAACCACACTTGCCGCTACGGCATGGTTCCGAAGTGCTTCAGGATAAGCATTACGCAACTCTATATCATACTCTTTATGGTTCATCGCACATAGGTATAGAACTACCTTTTTCTGAAGCAAAGTCTCCATGTAGCGAGTGCAGAATTCGGCCACCTTGGGTTGTACCTTCCCTGCATAGATCGATCCCCCAATAACAATGCAATCAAACGACGCTAGGTTGGGCTGCTTAACCTCCTTTAAATTGATTAGCGTAGCATTCATACTCAGAAACTGTGCTACTTGCTTGGCAACCTTTTCGGTAGTTCCATGCTTCGATGAGTAGATTACCGCAACGTTCTTGGCATTTTGTTCCATATCGCTAATTTTTTATGAAAGTATTCACTCTGCGTATAGGCCTTTATCTCGAATATACGCAGCCACAGACAAAGGCACCAAATGATCGATAGGCTGAGATTGCAGTACCATTTGGCGTACCTGCGTTGATGATATATCGAGCAACAACGCATCAACCTTTTGAGCTCCATAGGCAGAAACTAGTCCCTCCGCATCGTCACCCTTACGGGGATAGAAGTAAATAGGATACTTCTCAAGAATATGCTCGTACTCCCTCCACTTCTCAATAACAGCAAGGTTGTCGCTTCCCATAATTAGCGCAAAACGGTCATCGGGATGGCTCTTTGCAAGCACCTCTAGCGTTTTGTAGGTGTACGAAGGGGTTGGAAGATTAAACTCCACATCGGAAACCCTAATAGGAAGGCTAACCTCGGAAAGGGCAAGTTGCAGCATAGCCAGCCTGTCAAAATTCGAAGCAAGGTTAGCCGCTTCTTTTAGTGGATTATGAGGGCTTACCACAAACCAAAGTTCATCGAACCCCACCTGGCAAAGCATTTCCCCTGCAATCTGAAGATGCCCATTGTGAACAGGATTAAACGACCCAAAGTAAAGCCCGATAAACATAGGTAAAGTCTATCTTAAAAATGAAGCGATAGCATCTTCTGCCTTGCTCTTAGCATCTTCGAGGTTGTCATTAACCACAACAACATCAAACTTGCTGGAATATGAGAGTTCTTCTTGAGCCTTAGCAACTCGACGTTCGATGGCTTCTGCGCTATCTGTTCCGCGTCCAACTAACCTATTGCGAAGCTCTTCTACCGAAGGAGGCATTACAAACAGCGAAAGAGAATTATCGGGAAACATCCTTTTTAGATTGACCCCACCCTTTACATCAACATCAAAGATTACAACATTCCCCTTAGCCCATATTCTTTCGAGTTCAGACTTTAGCGTCCCATAAAAGTTATCGGCGTACACCTCTTCCCACTCCACAAATTCATCGTTAGCAATGCGGCGTTTAAAATCATCAACCGAAAGAAAGAAATAATCTTTTCCATGCTGTTCGCCATCGCGCATTTTACGAGAAGTTGCCGAAATAGAGAATTCGAATTGAGGGAACTTAGAGAGTAAGTGCTTAACTATAGTAGTTTTCCCAGCCCCCGATGGAGCTGAGAAAATTATCATTTTACCAACCATGCTCGTTTGATGTACAAAAACAATTAAAAAGTGGGATTATAGAATATTCAGAACCTGTTCCTTGATCTTTTCAAGTTCATCTTTCATCTGAACCACCATCTTCTGAATGTCGGCATCGTTAGCCTTCGACCCTAGCGTGTTAATCTCGCGGCCCATTTCCTGAGCAACAAAGCCCAACTTACGTCCGGGTGCTTCTTCTGCATCACATATCTCGCGGAAGTACTTACAATGGTTACGAAGGCGAACCTTCTCTTCTGTAATGTCAAGTTTTTCAACGTAGAAGATCAACTCTTGTTCGAATCGGTTTTGATCGATGATTGCCTGAGGAACAAACTCGGCCAAATTGCTGGCTATTCTATTCTTTATAACATCAATTCGTCCCTTTTCAAAAGGCTCAATAGTCGTAACGAGGTTCTCAATCTTCTCAACTCGATGAAGGATATCGGCGATTAATGCAGCACCCTCTTGCGCCCTAAACTTCTCTAGTTCTCTAAGAGCACCCTGAACTGATTGCTTAAGTGCCGCAACCTCCTCTTCTGTTACCTCCTGACGCTCTACGTGTAGAACATCCGGCATACGAAGTATTGTTTGCACTACAGGCTCGTTGGCAAGGCTTATTCCAAGCTGCTCTGAAACTTGCTTTATCTGATCGTAGTAGCACCCAAATACCTCTTTGTTGATGGTAGCAGGCGCTTCTTCCTTTACTGTTTCAACAAAAACAAAAAGATCGGACTTCCCTCTTACCAACTTTTTGGCAATCTCTGCACGAAGTTCCAACTCGTACTCGCGATACGACATCGGCAGCTTAACATTCAAATCGAGCTGCTTACTATTTAGCGAGCGAATCTCTACAGTAATCTTTTTCCCTTGTATTTCTTGTTCGGCTTTGCCATAGCCGGTCATTGATCTTACCATGTTCTATATAAATTTGGATAAAGGTAACTCTTTTTCATCTACAATGCGCTCTAAATCTCTATTTCTCCCCTCATTGCCTCTTCGGCTTGAGTAATTCCAGATCGGTGGAATACGGTTTTCCCCTTCCATTTTCCCGTTTTGTAGTAAATAAAAGCGCCAAGCATACCCACAACCCATCCAATGGGGATAGACCACCAAATGCCATCCTCCCCTATTACCTTCGACAAGAAGAAGGCTGCTGGAACGCGAACAGCCCATAGGGACACCAACGTTGTTAGCATTGGAACCATTGTAGCTCCGGCCCCTCGCAATAGTCCATTTACAACAAACATAATGGTAAACATCCAGTAAAAGATGGAAACAACTGTAAGATACTCTCCCCCAATGGCAACAACCTCTTCATTTGTTGTAAACATCCGCATCATGCTGTGCCCAAAAATGATAACCACCAGCGAAACTATTGCCGTTATAATCAACGACATTATCAATGTCGATTTAAGCCCCTGGGTAATACGGGTCATCCTTCCCCCAGCAATATTTTGTCCAACAAAGGTCGATAAGGCAACCGAGAAATTCATTGCTGGCATCATTGCCAAAGAATCGATACGAGAAGCTGTACTATATGCTGCTATAACGTTAGTCCCAAACGTATTTACGATTCCCATTAGGGCCGTCATTCCTAAGGCAACAAAGGTTTGTTGAAACCCAGATGGTAGACCAATCTTTATACAATGTCGAAAAATTTCTCGGTCAAAAACCATCCCCTTTATTGCAAACCTAAATATTTTATGGTTACGATTTATGTAGGCAACCGCAGCAATAAAGGCTCCCAGCTGAGCTAAAACTGTTGCCCAAGCCGCACCTGCAATGCCCCAGTGAAAAACACCAATAAATAGTATATCAAGAAAAATGTTTGCTACTGCAGATACCGCCAATACGTATAGCGGCGTTTTCGAATCGCCAACGCCTCTTAGGGTTGAGATAACGCCGTTAAAACCGAAAGAAACAACCATCCCGCCCAAGTATATCTTTAAAAATAGCGCGGCATCGTTGAGCAGCTCTTCGGGCAGCATAATTAGCTGTAAAATGGGTTTTGCAAGAAATAATCCTAAGATAGCGACTACCGAACCGGATATAAGCAAGAAGATATTAATGGTATCCGCAGTCCGCTTTACCTTATCGTACTGCTTTGCCCCAAAATATTGTGCAATAATAATTGAACCACCACCTCCAATTCCAATAACCAACGCTATAATGAAAAATATAATAGGATACGATGCGCCAACAGCGGCTAGGGCTTTTGCACCAAGATATCGACCTACAATAATGCTATCTATAATGCTGTATAACGATTGGAAAACATTCCCAAGTAGCAGCGGAATTGAAAAGTTGAATATTAGCTTTGATACTTTACCTTCGGTAAAATCTTTCATCAAGGGTTGGTTGAAATGAATCGCAAAAATCTAATTTTTATTAGGAGTAAACAAATTATTATTAAACATTGCCCACCTCAACCTTTCCTGAATCCGGAAATAGCAAAAGAGGCAGAGCCCAACGGGCCCTACCTCGAACAAAATAATATAAAATAATAGATGAAAGGACTTGTCTAGCCTACTTTGCTTTCTCCAACTCTACTGTAAAATGCCTAAGAATTGGAGCCTCCTTGGTTATTACAACACCACGGGTAATGCTATCGCGCCTATCAAACACGTTTTTCAGCGCTGCAGCAACAACATCCATGTGGTTGTTGGTGTAGGTGCGACGTGGAATAGCAAGGCGAAGCAGCTCTAGTTCGGGATAGCGATTTTCTCGGGTTTCAGGATCGCGGTCGGCAAGTATTGCACCAATTTCAACGCCTCTGATTCCTGCTTCGAGATATAGCTCTACACCTAATGTCTGAGCAGGGAACTCCTCGCGAGGCACGTTTGGAAGAACCCTCTTTGCATCTACAAATATGGCATGACCACCAGCTGGACGTTGGTATGGTATTCCATACTCATCGAGCTTTTGACCAAGATATGCAACCTGACGAATACGATTATCGAGCGTATCGAATTCGGTGCCCTCGTCTAAGCCAACTGCAAGAGCATTCATATCCCTACCGCTCATTCCACCGTAGGTTACATAGCCTTCGTACATGATATTGAAAACAGTTGCCTTCTGAAAGGTTTCTTCATCCTTAAATCCTATGAAGCCACCCATGTTAACAATGGCATCCTTCTTAGAGCTCATCGTCATGTAGTCGGCGTACTGGTACATCTCCTTTACAATCTCCTTAATGGTCTTATCGGCATAGCCTTTCTCGCGCATCTTAATAAAGTAGGCATTCTCGGCAAAGCGAGCAGAGTCGAATAGAACAGGAATGCCATACTTCTTGGCGAGCTTGCTAACGCCACAAAGATTCTCCATTGATACGGGTTGACCTCCAGCTGTGTTGTTGGTAACGGTCATACAAATGAATGGCACCTTGCTTACCGGATGCTCCTTAAGGAAACGCTCTAGCTTATTTATGTCGATATTCCCCTTAAATGGCACTTCGAGTTGGGTGTTAGCAGCCTCATCAATGGTCAAATCAACCGCATGGGCTTTACGAAACTCGATATGCCCCTTGGTGGTATCGAAGTGAGAGTTACCAGGAATGAAGTCGCCTTCCTTAATAAGCACCGAGAATAGAACATTTTCGGCAGCACGTCCCTGATGGGTTGGAAGAAAATAAGGGAAGCCAAGGATGTTATAGATAGCCTCCTTCATCTTAAAATAAGAGCTAGCACCTGCATAGCTTTCGTCGCCAAGCATCATTGCGCTCCACTGCCTGTCGCTCATGGCGCCAGTACCCGAGTCGGTGAGCAAATCGATAAAAACATGCTCGCTCTTAAGGTTAAACAAATTGTAGTGAGCCTCTTTAATCCAGCGCTCACGCTCTTCGCGGGTAGAACGACGAATAGGCTCTACCATCTTAATTTTGTACGATTCTGCAAATGGAAGTTCCATAAGTATATTTTATTTGGATTAACGAATACAGCAAAACGCGTTAGCATTAGGCCAACGTCAGCTGAATTAACAAGCAAATAGGAAAAGGGAAGGTGCTAGAGAGCACACCTTAAAAGGAGATTAGGAACAGAAAGCGTCTCTGTTCTTCAGATTACGGAATATCAGCTTTGAAGTCGTGTTCAGTTTCATATTTCCATTCTGATCGGCCAAAAATAGAAAAAAAGTAGCTTTAACAAGCATTGCTTCTCAAAAAAATGAAGAATACTGGGGCAAAACTTGGAATTTGAACAACAATCGCTATTTTTAAATCACATTAACACAAAAATCTAATGAAGATTACCTCTATCATTTGTAGCCTACTCCTAATCATTTGCAGCTGCAACAAGCCTCATAGTACCCTTACTATTAATGGGGTTAAGTTCGACGTTGAAGGAACAATGGAAAAGGGCATCGCGAAATGCTACTACAAGAACGGAACGCTTAAGGCCTATGCCGAAGTCTCCGACAGCATGCTCAATGGTAAATACGTAGAGTACTACGACAATGGTAAGATCAAAAGAGAGTACAACCATAAGAACGGACAAGTTGATGGTCCGTCCAGAATGTACTACAAAACAGGAAAACTCTTCGAGAAAGGCCTATTTAAGGATGGATACTCAGTAGGAACAACCATCAGGTATAGTTTTGATGGATCGAAAATTGCCGAAATCGAGTACCAGAACAACGAAATGGTTAGCCTCACAGAGTATCACAAAGGGAATCCTGTTAAGTATAGGTTTAACATCAAGGTTCATGACAACAGCATGGTTTCGAGGAGCACCTACTACTTTAGCGTTTCACCAGAGCCTAAGATGGTTAAATACTACGTAAAGAGCGAGGGACGAGCCCTTCTTCTTAACGGTGACAGCTACACCCTATTTAAAGAACCAGGACAGAAATTTGATTTTGTGGTAAAGGGAGTTTCACAGTACGGCATTCCTTTTAAGCTTACAGCTAGAAAGTAGCAATACGACAAGAAAAAAATCGTACCAGGTTACCTGCTCTGCTAAAATAGCGAGCAATACTACACTCTAGGCTAAAGGCCTAAAAGAATTTCCCAAAGGATACACTATTATATCCGAGATAAAACAGAATAGAGCGAGACCTTTTCTTACGATCTCGCTCTATTTTGCTTTACCAGCTATTCTTATCCTTCTTTTTAGGCTTAGCAGCCTTTGCTTTTGAGCCTCCTTTTGCCTTTACGGGCTTACCAGCATCCATTTGGTTAGCCTCGCGCAGCAATCCGCGCCAGTCATCATTGCCATCGCTCGAGAAGTCGATGGTTTCGACGTAATCCTTACGGGTGACCTCCTTAACGGTTATCGGTTTATCTAAGAATGCTTCAATTTCCTTTAGGGTATTCCTCTCCTCGGTGCTGCAGAACGAAACCGCAAGCCCCTTTTGCTTACCACGGCCGGTACGACCAACGCGATGGACGTAGTTTTCGGGTTTATCGGGCAAGTCGTAGTTAACTACGTAGTCGACATCAGGGATATCGATGCCGCGAGCGCTGACATCAGTTGCAATTAGGATCTTTACCTCGCCGATTCGGAACTTTGCCATGGCATCGTTACGCTGCTGCTGCTCCTTATCGCCATGAATGGTGATGGTTTTAATGCCTACCCTCTCCATTGCGCTGCAAACGCGCTCGGCGCGTACCTTTGTACGAACGAATACAAGAATCTTGCTCTCGGGATTTTCGTTTACCACGCGCTCTAGGAAGAATCGCTTATCGTCCATCTCGACAAAAATAACCGAGTGGGTGATATTCTTTGCAACCGGATCCTTAGGCGAAACCTGTATTCGAATTGGGTTACGAACTAACGAGTAGGCGATGTTCTTTATATACTCGTTGATGGTTGCCGAGAAGAATAGCGTTTGATGCTTTCGAGGTAGAAACTTAACTACATCCTGTATGTCGCGAACAAAGCCCAAATCGAGCATGTGATCTGCCTCATCCAGTATCAGCATATCGACTTTGTTGAGCTTTATGTAGCCTTGGCTCACCAAATCGAACATTCGACCAGGTGTTGCAACCAGTATGTCGATACCTTTTTCGAGACGGGCAATCTGTGCATCCTGCTCAACACCACCGAATACGCAAAAGGTTGAAACCCGCGTAAACTGGGCAAGCTTTTTGAAGACTTCGGAGATCTGAATGGCCAGCTCGCGCGTAGGCGCCATCACTAGGCAGCGAATTCCATCGGTTCGGGTCGAGGCTTTTGACGTATGCAGAATATCTATGACGGGAATGGCAAAGGCTGCCGTCTTTCCGGTTCCAGTTTGTGCGATTGCAAGCACATCTTCGCCCTTTAGTATTGGAGGAATTGAGCGATGCTGGATATCGGTAGGCCTTTTAAACCCTAGCTCGCTAAGGTTTCTCTTTATCTGGTCGGATATGTGGTAATCCTCAAACTTCATTCGTTGTCGTAAATTATTAAGCCACAAAGATACTCAGGATAGCGACACATAAAAGCTCTTGGCAACTAATTAGCTGTAAGCAATGCGCCTATTGAAATAAAATAGGCCACCATCGAAGCTCGATGGCAGCCTATATTTTGCGTTTGGGCCAGCAGCAAATTAGCAAATGCCCTTTCCTATTTAGTATAGGTCGAAGCTATTTAAAGATTTACAGCAACCTCTGCCCTACGGGTTACCTTGCTAGCAGGCTTGTAGAGGTAAAGATTGCCAATGGAGCCGGCTCCTTTTACAACAATCACATCGCGCACGGCATCCTTACTAAGCATTCTTTCCTTGTTGCTTAGGTAGTAAGCATCGAAGGTAGCCTTATCAAAGGCGTTGGGCATCGAAAAGAAATCGTAGTCCTGCTGGGCGAAGCTTAGCTTAGAGGACATGCCCATGTAGGGTTCGTTATTTGAATCGGCAACCAGATAGTCGAAGTTAATGCTGCCTTCTACTACTTTGATTGCAGCAACTTGCCCTTTTACCGAAAGCACCTTTAGCTTAATCCCGCCAAAGCTGATCTCCTTTCCGGCATCAGAAGGCTGAATTCTAACGTAATCGTACCCATCAACAATACAACAGGTGATGGCAAGGCTTCCCTTTATGCTTTTAGCAGCATTCTTAATGCCAACAGAACGGCTTACTGTTTGCCTTTTCGTATTCGTTGAAATGGTATTGCCGCTGCTATCCGTTTCGAAAGACGAGTGAAATTCGCTCCCAAAGCTTACGAAATTCATGCTGGTGTCAAGGCTTACAGCCATTCCCTTTTCGTTTTGCAAGCTGATGCTACGAATGCTCATCGAAAACAGCTTAGAATCTACGTCAATATTTGCAGGAAACTTCGACTGAACCTTTAGCTCGTCGCCGCTTTTGCTGCATGAGATGCCACCCATAAGCGAATCGAGCGCTGCTTCTAACGAAGTCTTTTCGATCTTTGCGGTTTTGCTCCAAGGAAAAGCGTACTCCTTCTGGGTTATCGTACTGGGCTTGTCAGCTGGCTTAAACACACCCTTACACTGGGCGTAAAGAAGATCCTTTATGAAATCAGCCTGTTTTTTTTGCGCATTTCCGCTTAGGCATAAGATGCCAAGCATCACCCCTAATCCAATTCTACCCGTAATTTTCATCTATAACGTTTTTAGTAATTAATCTCGTTGTCTATTTTTTGCCGTTACCTGTACAAAGGTATAAATAAGCTTTCGAACTCCATTCTTCATCCTATAGGCAAGTATTCTACTACCACGATATTCAAAATATAGCGCATCATTCTTTTCCCCTGTCTTTACAACACTCGACAATAGCCTATCCTTTTGATACCCATATCGGGTACTCGATTGATTTATCTGCTCGCCCTTTTTTGTTTGCAGCTTATGATGCTGCTCTACGGGATCGCCGCTGCTGTTAAAGTAGCAGTCGGTCGTAGAAACTAGATCAGAGAGTTCGACATACTGCGTAAAATGGGTCTCCTTTAGCTTACCATCAAGGTATATGTTGCGGTTTGTTTGCAGCAGGGTCGAATCGCGTGAGTATTTATAGAACTTATAGTCCGTTTCCTCAATCAGCTTATCGCTGCTATCGTAGCGGTAAAAGGTTTTCCCCCAGGAAATGCTATCCTCAACATAGCCTACAAGCAATATGGGCTTTCGTTTCTGATTAAGCGTCTTTACATACGCCAAATTCTTTTCCCCATTTTCGTGGCTGTAGTATCGTACTTGATTATTTCTTTCAACGCTATCGAATTGGCTAAAGAGATTGGCAATAGTAGGAAGCGATTTAAGGGTTTTCCTTACATTAATTCGATCTAGCAGTCTACCTTTTCGGTAAACATCCAGATACTTACACGTAGGCACAAGCTCTACATTGCTATAAAGCAGCATTAAGGCTATTTCCACATGCTCTGTAGAGTCTAGGCACGAAGCAACCTTCTCATGCCTCTCTCCAAAAGCCAATAATGGCAACAGTAACGAGATTAGCAGAAAACTTTTCATTGAACAATTGATTTTATGGCAAGCAACACCAAAGCCTACTACGTTATAGCACCTTTATATACAGCTATAGCCTTATTTAATATTTGGTCGATGCGCTACCTTTCGCATACTTGCTAAGCCTAACGTTGCTCTTCGAAAGGCTAACAACCAGATTCGCCATGTAGCGTACCAACGATTGTAGGTTATCGTAATCGACATACTGCCATTCGTCCTTAACCGTGTGCATATGCTCCTCCCCCGTACTTGTTGCTAGGGTATGTGCCGGGATATGCACCTTATCGTTGTTTACAAAGGCTACAAACGAGTAGTTATCGGCTAAGGTGTACAGGTAATCGCCCTCATCTCCTAAATCAACGAGCTTCCACTCCTGCTTACGGTTATACTGGTTAAGGAAATCGCCAAATTTAGACTCCTTTTGTCCAGTAATGTAGAACTTATGCTTACCAAACTGAGTGGAATGGCCAACCATCTCGAAGTTAATGTTAATTCGGGCCTTGCTAAAGGGTAAAAGCTTGCTTTCACAAAAAGCTCTTGAGCCTTCGAGCCCAATCTCCTCTCCGCTATAGGCAACTAGGACGATTGCACAATCGGGGAAGAGCTTCCGATCTTTAATCTCCTTGGCAATTCCAAGTAGCATTACAATTCCAGAAGCATCGTCATCGGCCCCATTATAAACGATGTCGCCCGTGCTTCCTTCTTCGACACCAATATGGTCGTAATGGGCCGAGAGAAGAATAAAGGAGCCATAACCCTTAGACTTTTCCCGAGCGGGAATATAGCCGACCACGTTCTTTTGCATCTTATTCTCTTCGTAAGGGCCATACTCCTGAAAGTAATCGCTCTTCCCTTTCAAAGGAACAACTCCGTTTTCCTTATACTTCTCCGAAATCCAAAGCGCAGCCTTATCCAGCTCGGCAGAAAAGCATCTTCTTCCCTTCATTTCATCAGATGAAAGAGCCTTCATCCAGCATCTTAAAGAATCGGCACTCTTGCTCTGCGCGTATGCCGAGCAGGCGCTGATAGCAGCAACAAAGGCTGCCAACATAATACGTTTTCCCATAATTTTTGTATAAATTATTTCTGAACAGGTAATAGGAATAGCGTATAAAAGGTAAAGACGTACAGCCTAAGCTACCTAATAAACGAGTTTCCCCAACAGCCACCTTAGCCTAATCAACAACAATAACGGCAAAGCAGAATATGAGTTCCATATTGCAACTTTTGCCAAACAAAAAGCTGTAGTAAAATCCTCATAAACGAAGGTAATACCCTAACTATTTACATAGATTTACGGCTAAAGGATTGGCTGCGAATGTAGCTTAAATAACCTTACGCAAATGCTTTTTCGAGCCATTTATCACCGAGACAAAGCAGCAAACACAGCAAACCGAGCGCTAAGCAAACATAGATATACCGATATGTAAGTAAGTAGCATTATAACCTAATCGATATAAGCTATAACCTAATCAATTTAGGTTGTAGCTTTACTAGTGTAAGCTTCGACCTAATCAGCATAGGTTAAAGTCTAATCAAATAAAGCTCTCATCTTATTAGCATAAGCTTCGACCTAATCAAATAAAGCTTCAACATTATCTAATAATGCTCTAACCTAATCTAACTAAGCTTTAGCTTTTTCAGCTCCGTAGTAAGCCATTATTCCCATGGGCATTCCCCCACTCCATTAGCCCGTTTTGCCATAAAACCGAATGAAGAAAAATAGAAAAACACCTTTGATTTATATGTTTTATAGCATGTTTTAATAAAATAGCTATAAGTGTAAAAAAGCTAAGAAAGCTAGGAATAGCAAGGCTTCCACGCAGCTTTCTACTCCAACCAGAGCACAATTAGAGCAAGCCCGCGCATTAACGTACATTTTTAAACTAACATATATTCTCTATATTTATAACACAGTTACAGCTTTAATCATTAACCAATTAAAGCATAACAAAACAACAGTCAACAGTTAATATACGTATCACCCTTTTAAAGAAGAAAGGAGGAATATTATGGCTAGAAAGAAGAGGACTTCTCCAGCATTCGAGAAGCTCGCTCAGCGTCTTTCGGGGCTAAAGGCTATCGACGAAAAGCTCGACTTAGGGAATAACCTTACGGTTGAGGCTATTTCGCAGACGCTTTTAACCTACAATTCAGAGCTCGAAGATTACAACATCTTCCTAGGTAATGTAGATTCGAAGCTGAATTCTGTAGAGCAGATGGAGGAAGCAGCCAACAACCTCAGCGAGAAGATTCTTATTGCCGTTGCAGCAAAGTATGGTAACGACAGCAACGAGTACGAGAAAGCTGGAGGTAAGCGCAAGAGCGACATTAAGCACAGTGGTCCACGTAAGTCTAAAGCAAAGAGCGCAGCACAATAGGATACTGTTGCTTAAATGCTAAAAGCAGTAGAAGGAGGTCTGTAAACGACCTCCTTTATCTTTTTTATAGCAGCAACATGTCTTTATGCCCATGACAGCAGAGCTTTCACAAACATCCCTAAAGAGAAGTTTGAGACAGATACTTCATCAGCGCCCCCTAAAAGATCTTTCTTTAGGGGTTAATCAATACCAGCACGAATAGGGCAAAAGCTGCTTCCTGACATGGCAAGCAGCTACCTCCTATTCTGCAATCGCATCACAACAAAAACAGGAATGCCCAGCAGCATAAGAATAAAGGTGTACATGGCCACTTCGGCGCCCGCGGCATAGGTGGTATAAACGCAGTAGATAAAGGCTAAGAGCGGAATAATGGAAGCCTTAAGCAGCTTTCGCCACGATTTCTCCTCGGTATTCGTAAGAAGAATTTGAGCAGCAGCGCTAAAGCTGTAGGCAGGAAGAAAGGCAAGCGTGGCCAGTAGTATCATAAAGTTGAACGCATCGGTAAGCGAGAGCACGTAGTTAAGGCTCAACAGCACATTGGCCAATACGCCCGAAACAATGAGCGATACCGAAGGCGTAGAATAGCGCTTATGAACCCTCGCAAAGAACGAAGGAAAGAGTTTCTCCTCTCCTGCTGCAAACGAGCTTCGTGCGGTGGTGAGAATCCATCCCGAGGTTGCCCCACCAGCAGCAACAATCACGCCCAACGCCATAAACCATCCGCCCCAGGTTCCTCCGCTAATGCGGTTGATGATATCGGACATGGGGGCAGTAGAATTGGCCAGCTCGCTTTGAGGCATCGCCCCCATGGCGGCAAAGCTGGTAAGAATGTAGATAACGGCGGTTATGGAGAATCCGAGAATGGTGCTCAGCTTAATATTCCGCGCCGGGTTCTTTATCTCTCCCCCCGTAACCGATGCGCTCTCGAGCCCGATGTACGACCATAAGGTAATGGCAACAGCAACAGGGATAGAGCCAAACCCGCTAAGCTCAGCAGCTGATACCGTATAGAAGTTATCGAAGCTAAATCCCCAGAAGGCTACAGCGATAACAACGATCAGAACGCTGATCTTGGCAACGGTAGTAACGATTCCAACAAAGCCGGCTTCCTTTACGCCCTTCAGGTTGATGAGCGTGAACAGCCATAGAATGGATGAGGAGACAATAAATGCCAGTAGGCCATTAGTCCCTAAAGCAGGAAAGAAGATGGTAAGGTATCGGACAACGGCAGTAATGATTGCGGCGTTACCTACCCACATTCCAATCCAGAAAGTCCACGCAATAAGAAAGGCGGCAAACTCTCCATAAGCAAGTCGGGTGTAAACGATAGGACCTCCCGAGCGTGGGTAAAGGGCTCCGAGCTTTCCAAAGACAAGCGCAAGGAATAGCGATCCAACAGATGTGATTAGCCAAGCAATAATAGACGATGTGGGATTGGATGCTGCCGCTAGCGACTGGGGCGCAGTAAATATGCCCGAACCTATCATATTCCCAATGACAATTGCAGTGGCTGCCCAAAGGCCTAAATCGCGCTTAAGCTTACCATTGCCCGTATGGGGTTGCTGCTCATTCATATGCTTAAATGGTTAAGATATTGTGCAAAATAAGCGATAAAACATGGATAAGCAAATAGCCATGGGGCGGCAAAATGGTACGCAAAAGCCGCCATTAAATGATAGTAGACAAAGAAATGCAAGCAACCTGCTACGCTTATGGCTTTTTAGAAGGGAGATATATGCCATTTGCAGCATAACGAGCTAGCATAGCTTGCAGCAAAAGCTAATCGGATAGATGCATAGGAACAACTCGGCAACCTATTCTTTAATAGTAACAGGAATTTCTTTCTCCATAAAGTTATCCTTAATATCCACTAGGGTGTACTCGTGCAAATCGAAGTAAACAATCTTACTTAACGAACAGTCTAATTCAATTCGAAGCTTTATCCTGCTAGTAAACCGCTGCAGCTTTACAACAACTTGCTTTACTATACTATATGGAATATTCCTATTTCGATTTTGAGCAAAAACACGAATAATAAAAGCAATAGCTACAGCCAAAAGCATGATCGCTAGTACAAAATCGAGAAGCCTTCCCTTATCTAGGTAGTCTAGAAGCTTAGTTACCCCCCAAAGAATATAAACTACAATCAGAGTAATATGCATTACAACATCTCTTTTCCTATAGCTAATATCGATATGGCTATCTAAAAAGTGTATTTTGCCGTTTTGCGTCAAAAATTCGTTCCTCATACCCTCTATAAAATGTAAATAGTAACGTTTAATACGATTAGCGCCCTGTGTTTGAATAATTCGATTGCCATGCATCAAAACATAGCCATCAAAACATCGGCAAATACTACATACAACAGCCACTACTAGCCGATTCGTTAACCTGCTGCTTTTCGCATTTCTCGCTGTAGTAGCGGTTAACCCTACACTGCATCCACCAAATGCCAATGGGAAACCATATAATGTTGAGCATCTCCGACAGTATGTCGAAGATATTTTCGCGCCCCTTTTTTCTTAAGGCTACCAACGTTCTTGCTCCGAAGAAAACCATTGCTAGGAATAGCGCTATCAGTAAAATCTGAAAGCCAACAAGAAGCCACCAGGGCAATATTGCCTCAACCTCGGTATTGTATAAGCGGCTTAACGGGTAAAAGAGTAAAAATAGCAGCAAAACGCCAAATGCAGAATCCACAATGGTCTTTTGCTTCAAGCCATTCTTACCGAGATATCCTCTGAAGAATAAAGCTATGCTATAGCACCATAAGGATATCACCAATAAGAAAACAGACTGTACTATAGACTTAGAAAATTTATAGTCGAGTTCGTTAAGCGGTAGCATTTCGCATATAAGCGAAGGGGCAATCAGCATCAGGAATAGCATCCAATGCCTAGCCCTTAAGAATAGCCTCATATTTTTATCGCATATCAGGTAAGCAGCCCACCCGCAAACGGCAGAACAGCATCCTCTTTAAGTAAAACAAAAAATAGCTTTAAGCACCCTTGAACTCCAAATCCTATCTCGAGATAAAAAGGATACCCGAGAACGCTTATACTGTAAGATTAAAATAGAATTTCAAAAATGCTTACATGCCAAAAGTAGCAATAAAAGCTAGAGTTGGAAATACGACAACATAGGTAAATAATAGCCATTACCACATCTACTTAAACATAAATACATCAATTTGTTTTGTTTAATACTATTCACTAACTTTAACACATATCAAATCTAGATAAAATATACCTAACTATGGCAAACTACGAACAGGCTCTACAGTGGGTTTTATCCCACGAAGGCGGATATGTCAACGATCCAGACGATCCAGGTGGCGAAACCTACAAGGGAGTAGCCCGAAAGATGAACAGCAAATGGGATGGCTGGCTTCATATTGATATGCTGAAGAAGCAATCGGGCTTTCCGGCGAACCTCGATAAGGATTCAGATCTGCAAGAAGCGGTACGGTCATTCTATGAGGTTAACTACTGGGATAGAATTAAGGGTGATGAGCTCACCAATCAGGAAGTGGCAACATCTATTTTCGATTTTGCCGTAAATGCAGGAGTTAGCACCAGCTCTTCATTAGCACAGCTGGTTGTTGGTGCCGATAAAGACGGAGTTATCGGCAATCAGTCGGTACAAATGATCAACAGCTTCGACCCCGATCACTTTATCGCATCGTTTACCGTGGCAAAGATTGCCCGATATGTCAACATCGTAAAGAATCGTCCAACTAGCAAGAAGTACTTCTACGGTTGGGTGCGCCGAGCATTGGGTGAAAACTAAAACAAGCAGAAAACATGGGATTCCTCGATTCAATATTTAGCAGCGGCGCTTCAAACATTGTTAGCGCCGTTGGTGGGGTTGTAGACAATATTGTTACAACCAAGGAAGAGAAGATGCAGCTCGAAAACGAGATAAAGAAGGCAGAGATGCAGTACCAAATAGAGATGCGCAAGCTTAACCTCGAAGAAACCGGACAGGTATTTGCCGATGTTAAGGATGCACGTGCCATGGCAAGTACCGTACAAACCAGCGCCAACTCAACTAAGCTTTCGAAAAATGTTGGTCCGTACCTGGCTCTTGGAACAACGCTGCTAACCTTTGCCCTATTCTTCGCGCTAATCTTTGGTTTCTGCGAGAAGGGTAACACAAAGGAGATTGTGCTTTACATATTGGGCGTGCTCAGCGCCATTGTAACGCAAATCTTTAGCTTCTACTTCGGATCATCGCAAAGTAGCAAGGACAAGAATCAAACCATACAGAACCTTACTGAGGTAAAGTAGTCGTTCTAAACGAAAATAAAAGCGCCAAGATCGCAAAGCACAGCGCAGGAAGTCCTAAAGCCAGAACCTAACCTGCCAACTTTTCGATCTTGGCGTATTCTTAGTGCCCTTTGTGGTAAAATATAAACACAAAGTCCACGAAGGACAGCACAAAGACCACTAAAGATAAATGCCAATTAACGTGAGTTCGATGTAAGGATTGAACTAACTTTATTTGGTTAGCAAAAGGTATAATCAGCGCGATTCCCCTCCTTTACAAGGAGGGGTCGGCGTAGCCGGGGGTGGTTATAGTCAAAACATTTAGTGATTCTTTACTGTTTTGACTTAAACCACCCCACCCTTCGGGCACCCCTCCTTGAAAAGGAGGGGAATACACCCTTGGAAAGCTTTATTTTAATCATTATCGTCTTAGATCGAGTTCAAGTTAATTTACCTCTTATGCGATCTAACTAAATCCGTTGTGCCCTTTGTGGTTAATCCGAAAACGATATTTACTCCCAGCTCGCGGTTACAATGCTTCCCCTATCATCGTGATTCACTACCTTCAGGTAGGTTTCGATTTCCTGCTGCATTTCATCAACATGCGATATCACCCCAACGATACGGTTCTCCTTCCGCAACGATTTAAGGGTATCAAACACGATTCCGAGCGAATCTTTATCGAGCGTGCCAAAGCCTTCATCGAGGAAGAAGAAGTTTTGATCGGCGCTCTGCATCCGTTGGATGTTATCGGATAGCGCCAACGCCAACGACAGCGATGCCTGAAAGGTTTGCCCGCCCGATAGCGTCTTAACGCTTCGGGTTTTGCCGCCATTCATGTAGTCGCGTACCTGAAAGCTGTTGTCTTCGGTCAATTCGAGGCTCAGCCGTTGACGTGTCATCTTGTAGAATCGATCGTTGGCAGCGCTGCACAGGTTTTGCAGGTAGGTAGTGCTAATAAAGTCGATGAATTTATTCCCCTGGAGCATGTTCTTTAAGGTAGCGAGCTCCGAAGCGCGCATTACCACAACGTCTAGCTCCTTTCGGATGGCAGCCTGCTGCTCTAGGGCGGCATTCTTGGTGGCAATCTCGTTCTCTACACGACCAATGTCCTTACGGTTGGCACCTTCCCTATTGGCTAGCTCGACAACCACAGCATCCAAAGCCAAATGCTCTTCGGCATTGTAGGTACGCCCGGCAAACTCCCTCTCGTTCTCGATGATTTGTGCCACAACGGTTTGTACTGCCTGATTATGGTAGGCAATTTGCTTACGAACGCCGTCAACATCTAAGCCAAGGGCAAGCGTTTGCTTCACCTCCTCCAGCGATAAATGCCCGTTAGCCTCTAGCTTTTGGCTTATGCTTTGGGTTATCGAATCTAGGCTCTGCTGCTCCTTAAGTAGGTTAGCCTCATTTGCCGCAATGCTTCCGCTGCTCTTCCCCTCCTGCTGCCGAAGATCGGCAATCTCGGTAGAAAGCTTATCGAACTTAGCAACAACGCTGCCTACATGGTTGCGCATAGCGATAGCCATATCTTCGAGTTCCTTTGGAGCCTTACCTTCATGCTGAGATAGCTGAAGATGGCGCAATCCGGCAATCAGCGATTGCTTTTGCCCCTCCTTCGAAGCCATTTCGAGCTTAAACGCCTCAACCGCCTTTCGGTACTTTTCGGTATTCTTCTCCTCTTCTTGAAGATTGCTCGCTGCCTTTTCGATAGCGTCCTCCAGCTGCTTAATATCCTTACCCAGCTTATCGGCTGCGGCAAAGGCTTTGCTTAACGACTCCTCGGTTTTATACGCTTCCCACTCGAACTTATCCTGATGCTGCTTAATATCAGCCTCCAGCTTAGCCACCCGCTCGGTAGCCCTACCACATTTCTCGTTTACTCCTTTAAGCTTTGTACCAAGCTCAACCAGCTTTCTATCTAGCACGTTGCATTGGTCAATACTAGCTTGGGCATTCTCCTTTTGCCTGCGGGTAGTGCTGATTGCCTCAGCAACATTGGCGATATTGAGAATTTGCGGATGATGGGTAGAACCACATAAAGGACAAGGCTCACCGCTTTTAAGCTCATCGGCGTACTGCCCCAGCTTTTGCTGAACCAGCAGATGCTGTAGCTCCTTATCCTTTTGCCTAACGATGTCGGTTAACCGAACAACCTCCTCACGAATCTTCTCCTGCGCCTGAGCAGGTGAAGCAACAGGCAAGCCTACTGCAAAATCCTTTCCATCGAGCAGCAAAACAAGTTCACCATCTGCGCTCTGCTTTTCCTTTAGAGCCAATTCGTGCTCCTGTTTAGCCTCGGCATGCTGGGCGGATAACGATTTATTATAGGTATACCACTCTCGCACCCTCGATAGTAGGGCAACATCCGGGAGCTGCTGCTTTAGGTTTTTCAGATTGCTCGTTTGCTTCTCCTGAACATCCTTTAGCTCCTTTACCTTAGCCTCATTCGCCTTAATTACCGCCTCGCCCTTGGCAGTTCTGCTTATCAGACTCTCAATCTCAGCGATTAGCACCTTTGCTTTAGCGATTCGGTCAAGATCGTCAGCCTCCGCATTAAGCCGATCACGCTGATCGTAGTCCGCTTTAAGGGTTACCTGCTGTTGCTGCTTATCGGCGAGCTCATCTAGCGTCTTCTTTAGCGATTGCTTTTCGATTCGAAGCGCCTCATTTAGCAAATTGATGCTCTTTTGAGCCTGTTGCTCCTGCTCCATCAACCCTTTAAAGTGAACTAGGCAGTACTCGTACTTCTTTAGCTGATCTTCCAAGCGGCTAATTGCCGCAGTCTTCTCCGCTAGCTCCTTTCTGTCGGCTAAAAGCTTTTCCTTTTTGATGTTTAGCTCCTTTAGCCTCTTCCACGCCTCAAGTTCCTTACGCTTTTGCTCGAGTTCGGCAGATAGTTCCTTAGCAAGATCCTGATATTGGCTTAGCAGCTCCTTTAGCTGTTCAATCTGCTCAGCGCTAACATCACCTAACGACGACAGCTGCCCCTCTAGGAACTGACGCTTATCGTTATTGCGCTTATCCAACGAAGCAGCCTTTCTAAAGAGATCGTACTTCTCGAGGTTAAAGAGCTCCTTCATCATGTTGGTACGCTCTTTCTTATCGAGCTGCAAGAACTCCTGAAACCTTCCTTGCGGTATGATGATGGTGCGCTTAAAGTTGGCGTAGCTTAATCCAATTGCCTCCTCTAAAGATGACAACTCTACAGGCTTCCAGTCACCTGCATCATCAACAAAAGCCTTACGTTCAATCGTCTTTACATCTTCGAACCGCTTAGAATTACGTCGAGCAGAAACTATAACCAAATAGCTCTTATGGTTGATTCCAGAGACGAACTCAAATTCGATAAGCAGGCTATCCGATTTCAAGTTCATCATATTATAGCCCCTACCCTCCTTGCTATTTAGCCTTTCGGTATCGCCATAAATGGCATAGCTGATGGCCTCCAGGATAGACGACTTCCCGCTACCCACCTGCCCAAAGATTCCGAAGATATTGGCGGCAGTTAACCTTGTAAAGTCGATGGTTTGTTTTCTTTGGTAGGAGTATAATCCCTCTATGGTTAGTCTTACTGGTATCATTACGCTTCCTCCTCTGCCAACATTTCCTTAAATAGGGTCATCAACGAGTCGCTAGGCTCTTGCCCCTTCTCCTTTATAAAGTAGTCTCTAAAGAGTTCTTCAGTATTCTTGCTAAGATCAGCCATGCTTTTTTCCGAAGCCATCAACTCTTTAGATTTTATATCGGGTATTATGCTTATTATATTAGGATGCACCTCGAGTAGCTGTTTTCGCTCCTGCGCCGTAATGTAGGTATCGGAGACAAGCGTAAGCTCCACAAGCGCATCTGTATTATCTTGTAGCCACTCGATAGCCTTTTCAACTCCATCAGCCCTGTACCGAAGCAATCGTTTACCCTTCGCTAGCGGAATCTCCTTTACAGCAACGTTTCCTCCAACCTCCATATCAACTATCATTACATACTTGCTTTGATTAGCTTCTGAAAAAGAGTATGATAATGGGCTACCCGAATAAACTATCGGGCAAGGAGCGCTATCAACAATCTGCTTGCGGTGTAGATGACCAAGAGCAACGTAATGTAATCCACCAGGGACGTTTCCCGAAAAGATGGCTTGCGCTCCTCCAACATGCAGAATTGGCTTTTCATCTTCCGGCTCTTCTGGTAAATCCGCCCCCTCCTTTATAAAAAAGAGATGGCTTACAAGAAGATTGCACCCCAGACTATCGCAATAGTCAGCGACCTGACTTCCCCATTTTGTGGCTAGCATATCGCGCAGCTGCTGCTCATTGTTTTCCGACCCAAGATATGTCTTCATCCGAAACTCATTGGCGTAAGCGGTATGCAGTATTCGAAGAGGCTCGTTGCATCGGGGTAGCTGCAGCTCAACAAATCCCTCTGCCGACTTTAGCACCTTAAATCCCGACTCCAATTCGAAAGAAGGCACAACAGTATTGGGATATCCGATAAAAACAATACCGCACTCCCTTGCCAAAGGGTCGGGCGACTCGATACGATCGGGCGAATCGTGATTACCTGCAATAGCAATAACAGGTCTAGAACCATTATTGGTAAGCCTCTTAAGAGATCGGTAAAATAGATCAACAGCTTCGGTTGGAGGATTGTAAGTATCGAACAGATCGCCTGCAATAAGCACCGCATCAACGTCTTGCTCGTTGGCTATTTCAATAATTTCATTAAGAACCTCTCGCTGCTCATCTAAACGAGAGAAATCATCGAGGCGCTTTCCCAAATGCCAGTCAGAAGTATGAAGTATACGCATTTCTTATCTCTAAATAGAAGCCTCTAAATTAACGAATAATTATATCGTTACTGCTTCCATTTATCGAATAAAGAATTATCTAACTCACAGAAGTTTCTGCTCAACCAACAAATTGTTAACACACATCAATTAGAGCCATTTAAAAAGCATCTAAAGAAAAACGATTACAATTTAAAACCTCAAACATCGTTTTCTCATACACTTTAAAGTCACATCAAATCAAATACAACAAATTGATTAGCAAAACGTTGATTTAACATTTTTATTTTGGTCAATTCATTTTTACGGATAGTTTTGCCAAACTGTTTTTTGAGATCAGCACTACAATTTTAAGAGCAACTAACTACAAACAACAAGACTATGGGCAACAATTATTCTGCATTACGAATTAAAGAGGCAATTGTAGAAAACAATTTGCAGCTAAATCTTGGAAATCTTCAATCGAATATATCGAAGTATATACCTAGGCTCGAACCTCAATGGATATACGGCCTTGTTAACGTAGAAGAAGCGGCATCTTTCGAGTTTGCTATACTCGAAGATCTCTAAAAAGAATTATGAATACTGGTTTGAAATAAAAATTAGTAGCAGTTTGTTAATCAGGTTAAGGGAGATGTGAATCTTCCCTTTTTCTTTTTACAACCACCACATCAATGCCGAATAGCAAAACACAAACCTATCATATTAAACATTTAGCCAAGTTAAACGTAGTATAATTATTAAAATCTACGACTATGATAAACAACAAAATGTTAGATGCACTAAACGACCAAATCAATGCCGAATTTTGGTCTGCATTCCTATATCTTTCCATGTCTGCGGACTTTGAAAGCAAAGGATTTGAGGGTTTTGCTCATTGGTTTAGGGTTCAATACAAAGAGGAATCAGAGCACGCTCTTAAAATTTTTGATTACATTAACGATCGAGGAGGAACGGTTAGGCTTCACGCCATTAAAGAGGTTACACAAACTTGGCCAACACCACTAGCAGCATTCGAAGACGTGCTAACGCACGAGCTAAAAGTAACAAGCCTAATCCATAATTTGATGGACATTGCCGTACAAGAAAAAGACTACGCAACCCAAAACTTCCTAAGGTGGTATATCGATGAACAAGTAGAGGAAGAAAAGAATGCAACAGCGATAATTGAAAAGCTTAAACGAGTTGGTGATGGAGGTGGACTTGTATATATCGATAAAGAACTAAAAAAACGGTAACCTACATGCTTCCTATATGTAAGGTAGGTAGAACTCTTTTCCAAAAGAAATCTACCTACCTTATTATGTAATCCATTCAAATTAAAGATCAGAAATCAGTAAACAAAACGCTCTACCTTAACATCTTTTGCTAATTCTCGCATCCGTGGGCTACCACTTTTGTAATGAGCGGTTTGTTGATGAGCCTTTAAAGCAGCTTCGCTCTCCCATGTTTCAAAAATCAACAACTTTTCATCATCGTTAGCGCATTCGTAAATATCGTATGCAAAACAGCCTTTCTCGAGTTGAGAGTTTACAGACAAATACATTAGCTGTTCAAGAAGTTTAGCCCTATTCTCCTCGCCTACAATCACCTGAACATTTACTCTTATCATAGCTTTCCGTTTTTATTAAAAAGGAAATATATCAAAACAAGTTTTACCATATATAGTCCTTTAACAAAGAATAAAATAGATGGGAGTTTCGCGCTCTGATCTTACAAAAAGGTGAATTTTACCCCAAACGAAAGATTGATAATATCCATTATGTTGAGGTAATCGTTATTTATAGCACTTATTATGTACAAATCGTTTGTATTAAACTCGTAGAATAACGATAAAGTATCTCCACTAAGATACTTTGAGAATCTAAACGTAATTGCTTCTCCTAAAAATACATTAAACCGTGTATTTAAGGCCCAAAAATAGTAGCCCTTAGGATAACGGTCTGGGAGCCTTTGCCAAAAATACTGTCCAAAAACTTTATTAATATAAAATCCCGCAGTAAGAGGCTCTAATTCGAACTTTTCTCCCAACGAAACACGAAAAGGCTTGTAGGTCTGCTTGAGTGTGAAAGTAATATGAGTTGGACTAACGTTAGTTTCTCGGATAAATCCCACAAAAGTATTTATCTCCCACCGACGCTTCTTCCCTAAATCCCATCCAGGACCCAATGACAAAAAGCCCATATCGCCAGCATACTGAATTTTTAGTTGAGTTGGAATAAGTTTACTCCATGCAGAAACATAGCTCTGCTTAAGATCCTTATCGATTTGTCCTCTCGAAGATGCACTTATAAGAACACCTATAGCTACTAATAATACAATCCTTTTCATTATCCAACACTAGGCTAAAAACGAACAACCTTGTACGTATAAAATCCCTTTGCAACAGTAAAAACCATATAGCTTCTGTCATGAATATCGTCGCACCCATAATAAATAAGGCCATCGCTAAAGAAGTCGTTTGACATTAAAACATGTGCATGAGCATGTATGCAGAAGAGAGGATTCTTAAACTTTAGGATTTGGGATTCGAAATAACTAGCAGTATTGTTGTTAAACTGAACATCAAATGGCTGAACATGCATTGCAACAACGGTTTGATCATAAACCCCATCTTTCCTTTGCTGTTCTTTTAAAAGAAACTCATAATCGGGAATTGGTGTAGCATAGTCAAATTCAAGCGCACAGGTATTCAGAAAAAGGAATTTGGTTCCCTTAAAAACAAATGAAAAATTATAATCCCCATAAATTGATCGATATACCTCCTTCCCATGTCCTAGAATATCATGATTGCCAAGTATCGCTACATAGGGCACCTTTAGCGTCTTTAATATATCATGCATCCACAAGTACTCTTTAGTCATCCCAAAATCGGTGATGTCTCCACCGTGTACTACAAAATCAATATCATCCCTCTTATTCAATTCTTTTACAAAATCTCTAGTTTCGTCGTACGATCGCTGAGTGTCCCCTATAAAGGCAAACCGAATAGTATCATCGCAAGATGATTGCCCTAAGGAGGCTATCCGCTCAATGCTTTTCTTGTTTAAGTTGGAGTATTTTTGGCTTAGAGAAACATCGTATGGGTGATATTCAAT
Source organism: Acetobacteroides hydrogenigenes (assembly GCF_004340205.1). Taxonomy (NCBI): domain Bacteria; kingdom Pseudomonadati; phylum Bacteroidota; class Bacteroidia; order Bacteroidales; family Rikenellaceae; genus Acetobacteroides; species Acetobacteroides hydrogenigenes. Next base: position 83,869 of record NZ_SLWB01000007.1, on the reverse strand, counting down.
CATATCACAGCCAATAAAAAAGGTAGCAGCCAAACAAATTGCTGCATATCCTATTCTAATGTGTGTTTTAGAATACAGCATAGCTTACTTTGATCTTTACGGTTCGTTGATTTAATACAAAGTAAACTCTACATAAAACCTCAAGACTTGTAGGCATCTTTAAATTTCCTATCCAACTTTGCCTTTACCTACACTTTACCGGGACAAGGGTTTAATTCTCTAGAAAATATCCACTTACCATCATAAAAAGTAAAACAATGGAACTTTTGAACGTAGAAAATTCGGAAACAACAAAACAGCAAGAGTAGCCTCAATATAAAAAAGAATAGGGACCTCTCCCGAGGTCCCTACCCTACAAACTACTACAAACAAATCTATTATGAATATATGAATAAGTTTCTAACAACGTTACCGTTGCAGAACCTGTATTCTCAAACTATATGGTTGACAGATTCCATGGCGCTTTTACACCATTTTTAGTATAAACCTTATCAACCTTCACCTTTCCATTTACATTTAACTTAACAGTTGCAACTAGTGCACCATCTACCATTTCTACATTTACATCCTTTACTATCACCAAGTTTTCTTGAGTTGGGTCAAAAACCTGTAAAGTATTTTCAACCTCCTTTTGGTAAAGGATACGAAGGGGTAGCGATTTTCCGTCCTGATCAGATGCCATTAATGCTTTAACATCTTCGGCAAGAAGAACCTGACGCACCAAGTGACCTTCCAACGCATTGCTGTTCGCCTTTGCTGTATAAACCAAAGACATCAACGCTACAGCAACTAACAAAACTATCTTTCTCATTACACTACTTAAGCTTAAAAAAACGTTGCTAAACCTTATCTATTTCGTTACTGTCATGCAATAAAAACTCAAGCAAAAAAATTACACTTCAAAAGGCATTACAGAACTTTTTGTTTTATATTGCAATGCAAAGAAACAGTTTTTATTTCGATCTAAAACTCAAACAACTATGGATTAATAATCTTTAATACTGCTATTTAACCTCATAAAACCCTAACAAACAGCAAAAATGTCTTCATAATAATTTTTAAGTCAGAGCATTAATTTAACGTCATACTATTACCAAAACCAACCAATATCCACCCGAACAGCAATCCTTCTTAACAATAATTTCAACATAAAAGAGTAGTCCAAAGCTAAGCTCTTCATAAGAATATAATTACAAGTCCACAAAATAGCGAACCACCTTCACACGAGTTCCCTTTGCGCTCTTAAATCTCAACCAAAAGATATGCACACACAAAAAAAAGAATGCCCGCCTAAGATAGCAGACATTCTCTTTCTCATTTGATTCCTAAACTTCTACTGCTTTTCTGCTAAAGTACGGATCACCCGTTGCAACTTTTCTGCAACATCATTGGCAAGAGGAGCAAGAGCAGGATTACTTACCGATTGCATGGTGACCATGGGGTTAACTGCGGCTACAAACGTTACGTCTTCTTCCTTTTCTACAACTACTAAGTTACATGGAAGCAGAAGTCCTATCAATTCCTCCTCAGCAACTGCCTGATAAGCGTATGATGGCATACAAACTCCTAATATTGTGTATCTCTTAAACTCTTTACCTAGTGCTTCTTTAAACTTTTTGTCCATATCAACTTGAGATACAACACCAAAACCTTCTGCCTTTAGAGCCTCTATTGTTAATTGCATCGAATCACTAAAAGAGGCGCTTACTTTTGTTTGAAATGCATAGTTCATAAAGCTACTTATACTGGTTTATAACACTTAAAAGCTGTTGTTTGGGCAGCATCCCCGATTGACGCCACTGCACTTTCCCATTCTTAAACAATATCAGCGTTGGAACTCCCTTTACCTGGTATTCTGCAGCCACCTTAGGATTTTTATCTACGTCGACTTTTATAATGCGAACCATGTCTCCAACTTCTGCAGCAATATCCTTAAGAACAGGAGCCTGCATCTTACATGGGCCACACCATTCTGCATAGAAGTCTACTAATACTGGTCGTTCAGACCCTATAATAGTTTCAAAATTCGTCCTCATAGTTTTTCATTAATAGGATTATCCTTTAGTACAAAGGTATAGATTCAACAATGCTGAATGCAAAAAGTAGCCCCTGCTATTCGTTACTTCCAAAGCTGATATGGATCAACCTTTTTACTGATTTATTGTACATTTACAAAGTCAAAAAGAACCTACAATGAAAACTATCTTAGAAAACGACAACGAGTTCATATGCAACATACAGGCTCCGTGCTTCCAGAGACTTGCCAACGAAGAGATAGACCTAATTAGAAGTAGCAAAACACAAGTATTATTTCGTAAAGGAGAGAACCTGACCAAACAGGGTGCTTTTGCCTCTTACGTTCTCTTTATTATAAGCGGAATTGCCAAGCAACATATTGAGGGAGATGGTAATAAAAGCTATAGTCTAAGAATGGTAACTCCCGGAGAATTTGTAGGACTATCTTCTGTTTTCACAAAAAACATATACAGCTACTCAACAGTTGCCATTACCGACGTGCAGGCATTTTTGATAGAAAATAGCAGCATTATGAAGGTATCTCAAAGTAATGGAGAATTTGCCATAAGCATAATGAGAAGGTACTCCGAACAAAACGCTATGCTCTTCGACATTATTAGAACACTTATGTACAAGCAAATGAATGGAAGAATGGCCGAAACACTTCTTTACCTTAACGGCATAAGAGTTGACAATGCAGAGGTCTTCACCCTTCTTACCCGAAAGGATATCGCCGAATTCGCAGGAATTTCTACCGAGAATGCCGTAAAAATCCTCAAGACCTTCGAAAAAGAAGGGCTTATTGCCCTAGATGACAAAAATATAACCCTGCTAAAAATTGACGCATTAGAAGAAATCTCAAAGCATGGTTAATTTCAAGTACACAACTACAAATAAAAAAGCCGTTCTTAATAGAACGGCTCTAAATCAGCAGTCAAGCCAATATCCTCTTTTCTGTGATCTTGACACTTTACTATATATTGAATTCCCAAATTGACCAAAACAATAACTAGTAACAAAAAAATGAGGGCTCCTCAATATCCTCGATAATCTTTGACATATCGAGGAGCCATCTTTAATGATTCAAAACGAACAGCCTGAGTAGCATCAACGCTTGCCAGGATGTTATGAAATTATGTTGCTAAAATTATAAGTGAAGTCTACTTAAAACTTTTAAACTAAAAAAAGAATTCCCCTGAAAAGCACTTTTTATACTAAATCCCCTCAATGCTCTAGCATCCGCCAGCCTATGCTAAATAAATTTCTTAAAGGTTCGGATAACTCTCGGAGCTACTGTGCAAACTATACCAGCTAACAATAGCTCCGAGATAGTTTTCCCATAGAAAACGAAAATAAAACTTCCAACAGCCAATATAAATATGCCAAACCAAAAATCGCAAATGTAAAGTCCTGTGTACCTTTTTAAAGCACAAAGTACTTAAAGATAATCTTCCATTACGTCAAACAACCTTACAAGAGAAGATTAATAACAGGAATACCTTTCTCAGTATCCTTCACTAACCAGCCGTTCATCCCCTCCAACCGCAAGCCTAAAAGCATGCAGGGATGTTGCTCAATACCCAAACGAGGCTATCATGCATGGCTCAATCTTCAAGAGCAAAATAACCTCATTCACAACGCAAATAAAATAGTGCAAAAGCTCATTTAAAACAGACAAAACACCCATTTTCAAAGTGGGTGTTTTACGCCAATCGTCAATCCAAATCAACCAGCTTATGCTTAATGGCATACATAACCAATGCTACAGAATTCCTGCTGCTGGTTTTTTCGAGTAAATTGGACCGATGCCGATCGACAGTACGATGGCTTATGAAGAGCTTATCTGCAATATCGGCATTCGAATACCCCAAGCATATAAGCTTAAGAACTTCTATTTCTCTTTCGGTAATCGCTAGGTCTTTAGCTTCTTCATTATTCCTCCTATTTCTCCCAGAAATAACCCCAAGAAGAAGTTCTTGCGAAAAGTAGCTCCCACCGCGAAAAACAGTGCAAATAGCCTTTATCACCTCTTCGACTTCCGAATTTTTTAGAAGAAATCCTTTAACACCTGCATCAACCATTTTATCAAAATACTCTTCCTCGCCATGCATTGATAGCATTAGTATGGGGAGCGAAGGGTGTTGCTTTAGAGCTTCTTTAGTGGCCTCCATTCCGTTCATCTGTGGCATATTTATGTCCATCAGCACAACATCTGGCTGCACTTTTTCTAGAATTTTAAGAAAGTCTTTACCTGTGGATGCTTCATCAACAACCTCTATCTCCTCTGATTCGTCAAGAAGCATCCTTAGCCCTTTACGAAAGAGCGTGTGGTCGTCAACCAGAATAACTTTTATCCGTTCCATTTCACTTGTTTAATAGCAACTTATGTTAACCTAATAATTTTATTTACACCATAGTAGCTCAAGACGTCTTGATTGGCACCTCTACTGTAACCTTAACGCCTTTGCCCTCTTTTGACCAGAAACGAACAACCCCATTTATTGATCGAACTCTACTGGAGATATTCGACAAACCATGCCCCCCTTTGCCGGCCATGTCGGCAATAGAAAATCCCATCCCGTCATCAAGATAGTTCACCCTTAGGCTTCCATTCAACTCCAACACTTCAATAGAGATACTCGTTGCAGCCGCATGCTTAAGCGTATTATTTATCAACTCTGTTACAACACGATAAATTCCAACTTCTACAGGAATTGGATAACGATTAGCACCAAGCCTCAGATCGAACTCGATGCTTGGAGAATCGCTAATTTGCAAACGCTGAACAAAGCTCTTTAAGGCAACTTGCAAGCCAAAATCGGTCAGACTCTGAGGGCTGAGATTATTCGATATTTCTCTAATACTTTTAAGCGTTTCACTTATTGTTTCTTTAGCCAGCGCGTAAGCTTGCTCATGGCGCTCTTTGCTTCCTTCTTTGCCTAGTGCCGTTATATATAAATTAAGCGCCGAAAGTAGCGGACCAATAGTATCGTGCAAGTCCTTAGAGAACCGATGGCGCTCTCGCTCTTCTGCATCAATAACTGCATTCAGCACCTCTCTCTCAGCAACTTGACGATCTGTTATATCTCTTAAAAAGACCATCTTAACCTGTTTATCCTCAATAATAATATTGCTGATCGTTACCTCTACGGGGATCTCTCGCCCATCAGGTAGCGAAAGCGTATTCTCCGACTTATTCATGAGCAGGACATCGTCTTCCAAGTCACGTTTGAGCGGCAACAAGCGCTCAATTGATGATAGAAAAACCTTAAACGACCTAATGTCAGAATTGTCATTAAGACCTAGGAGTATCCTTGCCGAAGAGTTGTAATCTATGATATCGGCATTATCATCAAGAAGAACTATAGCCTCTGCTGCTTGCTCGTACAACGACCGCCAGCGCAGCTCGCTAGCCCTCAGTATTCGCTCGTCTTCTACAAGCTGCTGCTCGGCAATTTTTTGCTGAGTAATATCCGTATGCGTTCCAACAAAGAGTAACACACCATCTTTCCCATTCTCCATTATTTTACCACGCGATAAGTACCACTGGTAAAATCCCCCTTTTGCTCTAATTCGATACTCTTCTTTAAATAGCTGCCTTTTGTTATTTAAGCAATCTCTAATCGAACTATTTATGCGATGTAAATCATCGGGATGAATAAGGGAGCTGATTAAACTAGCCTCATTCTCTATCTCATGGGGAAGGTAGCCCAGCCGATCCCAAAACTTTGAGCTAAACAAGATTTCTCTTGTATTAACATTAAACTCCCAAAAGCCTTCGGAACTTGCATCCAGCATATTAATAAGACGCTGATGGCTTGCCTGAAGCATTTGGTGCGCGTGTTCCAAATTCTTGGTTCGTTCGCGAACCAGCTCGAGCAAATGATGCCTATGCTTTTCCAACTCAACGTTTTGGAGTACAATCTGCTCCTTTTGCTCCTCCAGCACTGCGTTTGCCTTTTGTACCTCTACGGTACGCTGCTCAACCCGCCTTTCCAACTCGTCATTTTGCCTTATTAGCTCTCGTTCGCGCCTTTTTCTCTTCGTATAGCTTACTAGTAGCGAACCAACCAATAGCAACAGTAAAATCAGCGAAGTATAAATAGAAATACGATGCCGTTCAAAGAAAGTTGGCGGCCTATTAATTATATTACTCCCTAACGGAAGGTCTTTTAGGTTTATACCAAACCGGCTAAGCTGGTTGTAGTCGAACTCGTAAAAGTTATAGCCAGTTCGCACAACGGGTAGGCTATCAGCTTTAACGCCATTTAGTATTTTAAGAGCAAGATCGCCAGCAAGGCGTCCCTGTTGAAAGCCACTAGTTAGCATCCCCCCAACAATTCCATCTCCTAGATAAAAGTTCCAGGTAGAATATACTGGCACTTTGGCTCTTTCTCTAATAAGCTGAATATTCTCATCGAACGATATATAGATTCCGTTCTTATCCTGCGTATAGTTGTTCAATAGAATTGCCTTCGATCCTCTAAGGCTTGCTACCTTATCGAGCATCTCGTTTAGCGTAGCATTTTTAAGAAACAAAAACTTAACTTTTGTTTTTAAGGCTGCTATTGCCTCTAAAGTCCTCTTCTTATTGGTTTCAGAAACAATCGAGAAGTTGTCGTCAACAACTAAAACGGTATCAAGTTTAGGATGAAGCTTCAGCATCATCTTAATTGTATGATAAAAATCGACCTCTTCTGATACCCCTGTAATATTGTGCATCCCTTTTAACAGATCGGGGGTGTACTGATTTACACCACAAAAGACTACCGGAATATTCGGATAGTAGATATCTCTATACTGCGTTATAAAGTTAAAGGCTATATCATCGGAAACAATAATGGCCTTAAACGGGATATTGTAGAGCTTACGCTTGTATAGCGAAAGCAGCTCTTTCATGTACTCTGGATGGAAATTACGCTTAGTGTCGAGGTACTCAAAGTGTATCTCGACATTCTTTCGTTTCAGCAATACTGATTGAATGCCAGCAGTTATGCTATCGGTCCAGTTCAGCCCTTGATGGTACGAATGGATCACGAGGACCTTTTGTTTCCTAGGAAATGCACCAGTATTTGTTGACAATAGCAACAAAACTATGATTCCCAGCAGATTCAACGCAACATAATTTCTCAGTTTACCCATTACGATTCCTAGTTGGATTTAGCAATGTAATGCATATTTCAGCTTGTTAATAATAGTAAAAAAATCAATACAAGTTAACATTACCATTAATGTTATTAGTTCTTTTTTGCAGTAAAATCGAATTTCCCCATTCCATCGCATTACACACCTTCCCAATTACGCCTCATCGAGCAGGGATTTTGTCATAGCACACGGTTCAACAGGTATTTTACCTATTTTTAGAAGCCGTAAGCGAAGAAATTTAAACGCTAAAAGCAAAGCACCTAATTCTCTGTTTTCTCAACCCGTTTGAAGCACAACAATGAAGCTCTCCTATCGCCCTTACACCCTCGAGCTGAAGCATGTATTTACAGTTGCAGCCAACTCGCGAACAACAACACCAGCGGTTCTGACCCAAATAACCTACGAAGGCTACACGGGATACGGCGAGGCCTCCATGCCACCATACTTAGGAGAGGATCCCCAATCTGTAATCCGCTTTCTATCGAAGGTAAATGTTGAGCAGTTTAACAATCCCTTTTGCATCGACGATATACTTACCTACGTTGACGCTATAGAGCCGGGGAACACTGCTGCTAAAGCATCGGTAGATATTGCACTTCACGATCTGGTTGGAAAGCTGCTTAATCAACCGTTATACCGCCTGTGGGGATACAACCCACAACAGTCGCCCTTTACATCGTATACCATAGGCATTGATAACCGCGAAGTTGTTATAGAGAAAACTCGCGAAGCAGCCCCCTACAAAATCCTTAAGGTTAAGCTCGGTCGCGATAACGACACCGAAATGGTACAAGCCATACGTTCGGTTACCGATAAGCCGCTTTACGTAGATGCCAACCAGGGATGGCACGATCGAAACGAGGCGCTGGAAATGGCCTATTGGCTTAAAGAAATGGGAGCCCTGCTGATAGAGCAGCCAATGCCAAAGGAACAGGTCGATGATATTGCCTGGCTAACCCAGCATAGCCCGCTTCCCATTATAGCCGACGAGGGTATAAAACGCTTAAGCGATTTGGTAAAATACCAAGGCGCCTACTCCGGCGTGAACGTTAAGCTTATGAAATGCACAGGACTGCGCGAGGCACAGCGTATGATTAGCTTTGCCAAGGCTGTAGGCATGAAGACAATGATTGGCTGCATGACCGAAACCTCCTGCGCCATATCGGCCGCAGCCCATCTTAGCATTGTAACCAATTTTGCCGATCTGGATGGCGCGCTGCTAATAAGCAACGATGCTTTCGAAGGGGTAACCTTTACCAACGGAAAGGTTACGCTGAACGACCAACCCGGAATTGGGGTTACTTGCCTTTAGATCGGTTATAGTAAGCCCCCTCCGATGGTATGCGATTAATCTTCAATAGGTGTTTCTTACTTCATCGTATAAAGAAAAGGAACACGTAGCAGACAACGGCCCTCCCTCTTTCAAGGCACACCACATCTCCTATTAGCACACATCACCCAAAAAGCTGATGCATGTCAACCCTATATTCTTACAGGAACCTTCGGCTGGCCCTATCTTTGTAGCCGTAGACAAACATTAAAAACGACAATCAAAAAAAACAGAATATGGCAAAGAACATCACCAGCCAAGATTTTAAAGACATGGTCTTTAACTACGAGGAATCGAAAGAGTGGAAATTCAAGGGAGAGCGTCCGGCAGTAATAGACTTCTACGCCGATTGGTGTGCACCCTGCCGCATGGTTGCCCCCATTATCGAAGAGCTGAGCAAAGAGTACGAGGGTAAAATAGACTTCTACAAGGTAGATACAGAGGCGCAGCAGGAGCTTGCCGGGGTCTTCGGCATACGAAGCATCCCTTCCATCCTCTTTATTCCGCTAGAGGGACAACCCCAAATGGCTGCAGGGGCACTCCCTAAGAACTCCTTTAAGGAGGCGTTTAAGGAAATCTTTAGCGTAGAGGTTGCAGAGTAATGGATAGGCTAGCAAAGCTTCTTCTAACAAACTGGCACATTGCCCGGCTGCTACAGCTGGCAATGGGGCTTACCAGCCTATCATACGGCATCTACATTAAGGATAGCATCTACATCTTTGTAGGCCTTATCCTTCTGCTGCAGGCTATCTTCAATATTTCACTTTGTGGAGCAGCCGGTTGCGGAACACCTTCGAGGCATTCGTCGGACAGCAAACCTCGTATAGAGGTACGAAAGTACAAGCCCAAGCGCTAACCGACAGAAAAGCATTCGTAAAAAAGGCCCCTAGCGTTTGCTAGGGGCCTTTACTTATTTTATAAAACAATTCTTTAAAAGGATTTTACAGGTAAGCAAAACGGCAAAAGAACCTAGCAGTACCACATCCTCTACCATTTACGACCATGCTTAAACCACCAATTTATCGGATTACGTTGATCTAACCGAAAAACCTATCCGCAAATCCCTTAATCGGAATAATCGGTGATACTGATATTGTATTCGCTCAGCCTGCACTGCGGCTGCTGCGGCGCTGTAAGCTACCGCCTACCACTTCACCCGCTTGTTGACTATACCGTGTGTTGTGTAGCGTAAATTTTTCAACTTACCCAGTTTCCTCTACAAAATATAATTCTCCATTTTCCATTTTTCCTTTCTAATAAATAAGTCAATCCGCCTCCAGTTGTGGGTCCACAATAAGTTTCAACATCTAATATCATTTTATTCCTGTCTTTTGAAATGATCGGCATTGATATTCTCATGAAGCATCGTGCATTGTACTTATCCATTAGGTAATCATATGTACCATAAGAACCATATTTTTTGAATAGTGATATCAAGACTGACTCACTTAATGTACGTTTAAATATTTTAGTAGAATCAAGAGTGTAATCTTTTAATGTATCTATTTGGTTATACATAAAATCAATATCAGTAGAGTCTAGTAATTTGTCCTTATACAAACTAATTATAAAATCTTTATTATATGTAATAAAATTCATAGGAGCAACCATGTCGTTACCCTTATGAACTTTCTTAAGTTCTAAGATCACAATATCTGCATCGTAATTGTTAAATCTTAGCATTTCATCAATTACTTCGTATAAGTCATCGTACTTATCCTTGTCCTTTTCTGTACAACTTATCATTATTAATGATAATAATACTATTATAATAAGTCTCATATCATCATCTATTTTTTATGCCACACAACGTTTGGCGGTATGGGCAACAAGCGCCTGCGGGCTTCCGTTCTCTCAGCCTGCACTGCGGCTGCTGCGGCGCTTTAAGTTTCCGCTTACCACTTCACCCGCTTGTTGACTATACCGTATGTTAGGGGCAGTAATTTAATTCATCTTATCCATTTTGTTTCACTTCCAATTATAGTCCATTTATTCCTTTTTTTCTTTAAAATGTATGTTATACCATGGCCACAAAGATTTCCACAATAATAGTTTATATCAAATAATATAGTGTTCATGTCTTTTGAAAAAACAGGCTTAGACACCATTACATACCCAGAAGTGTTATATTGTTTCTCCATTGCCATTGCTTCATCTCCATGAAAGTTGTCAATTACATTGAAAAGGACTTTTGCATCTACTAGCATGTTTTTCACCATCTTCTGTTCAAGTTTGATTTTTTTTAATGTGTCAATTTGGGAATGCATATAAACTACATCATTACTATCAATTATACCCCTGCGATAAATATCTAAAAAAAATGATTCGCCGTACGAAACAGTAAACTCAGGTATTTGCAAGCGTATTATATTAGTATCTCCTTTATCATCAATGTATTTCTCGAAATAATCTTTGCTCTCCGTTTTTAGAAGATTGCTTATGATAACCCTTCCTTTATAATTTACTCTTAGAACTTCGTTTAATGCGGCATAAAACTCATCATACTTATTTTCACATTGAGTCTCACACGAAACACTTGTAAGAAAGAGAAGAAGTATTACAATGACTTTCATTTTTTCTTTTCTTTTATTGCCCCTAACGGACGAGGCTATAAGCAGTTGGGGATTACGTGGACGCTTCCCTATCAACCGTGCAGAAAGCTTGCAAGCGAGAGCGACGCACGCCCAACCACTTAAACCCCAATTTCTTATGAGCCTGTGTTAGGCGTTGTAATTATTTATTATTTAGGCATAAATCGACTATGATCCTCTTTATTTTCAACTTTCTTAACTATATGCACTCCTCCAATCTTATAAGCAAGACTCAGTGGAATCCGTTTGTCCTTAATAAAGAAGTCGCCTTTATCAAATCTTACAATTCTATCATCGACAAGAAAATAATATTCCCCACTTTGACTAAGTATGCTAATATTATTCTCAACTAAATCAACAAAATTGATAAATTCAATAATATTCTCATTAGCCAATTCTTTAATAGTAATATCCTTACCACCTCGGTTTCCCCAAATCTTATCTCCCATACCAGGCATTCCGAACCAAGGTATTGCTTTAGCACTCATAAATTTAATGTACGGCGACTCTTTAATAATTACAAAGAATTTTTTTTCATATTCTTCGAAAAAAGGGGGTAAAGATTTCTTTTCAAATGGTTCCTCGGCTTTCCAAAAGTAGATCGCTTGATTTTGCCATGTCGGATCATTAATGTTTTCTTCCTTCATTTTAGAATCCCAATAATGCATGAACAATTGAGTTTGCATTAATTTTAAGGGAGATTTATCAAGAAGATCTTGCAATTCAGGAGATAATTGTCTAAGGATTTTATAACCTGTATTATCCTCAAATGCTACAAACTTCTCTCCTTTTTTCAAGGTTGTAGTCGAGTCCATTTTAGAGTCCTTTTTACCAAATAATCTTTCAAACATAGAGCTTATTTTAATTCATTTTTTACACTTAGGAGCAAGTTTCATTTATAACGTCTAACGTTTGGCGGTATGGGCAACTAGCGCTTGCGGGCTTCCGTTCTCTCAGCCTGCACTGCGGCTGCTGCGGTATTGTAAGTTTCCGACTACCACTTCACCCGCTTGTTGGCTATACCGTGTGTTAGCAATAGCCGTTTTATCACATTAATGTTTTATCTCTTTAATTTCAAACTCAGTTACAAGACTATCACTGTTGATATTAAACTCCAGATACTTTACATATACAGGATCAATATCATGCCCGTAATCAACTCTGATATTATAATAAAACAAACAACTGTCTCCTACCGTTTTTCCATCAGGTTTTCCAATTAAGGATCTGAGTTGTCTGAATGAAATTCCTTTAAGTTTATAATTATGTGTCAGGTCATTCAGCATTCTATCTCTGTATGAATAGTTAGCGAGATCGTCTTTCTGCTCCCATCTTTGCTTTTCAAATCTAATGTCATTGCTACAGGAAGAAATTAGTCCTATTATCATAAAAATAATGATGTTGAACTTAAAATTATTCATTTCTGTCTTCATGTATAGATGGTTGTTTGTTTATCTATTCGGTTATTGCTAACGTTTAGCGGTATGGGCAACAAGCGCTTGCGGGCTTCTGTTCTCTCAACCTGCACTTCGGCTGCTGCGGCGCGGTAAGCTACCGCCTACCACTTCACCCGCTTGTTGACTATACCGTGTGTTAGCACCAGTTTTTATTTCATGTACTTTTCAAACAATTTAATTGCAGCCGATTTTAAGTCATCATATTTTAAGTCATCACTGAATCCTATTCCTGAATTATAATGTGTATCCCCTTTATTAGCACACAGTAAATATTTTGGGCCACCCAATTCAATAGATATTGGAGAAAATTCCGTTTGGACTCTTAATATAATATCACCCGCATTGTTAATTACATAAAATAGATGTTTATTGTAAATTTTACCTTTATTGACATTTTCATAACGCTCAAAAACCTGAATCAAAAAGTTATCCCATTTAAATTGGTCAAAGCAAAACATATCTTTCATATTGTCTTTTAGTTCTCCTTTATCATGAGCTTTATATAGTTTGTCTTTGTATAGCTTTGCCTTATCATATTCTTTGCGATGATAGTAAACTTGAATAAGTTTTGCGTAAGAATGATAATCAGTTGAATCTAATTGGATAAGTTCAATAAAGGCTGGCTCTGCTTTGTCATAATTTCCTTTTAGTGATTCAAGTAGACCAATATTAAATAGGGCATTAATGTATAAATCGGATTCATTGTCGATTTTTGATTTAGCAATGTAAAATGCGTCTAATGCCTTTTCATTTTGCTTTGTATCATAATAGATTTGTGCTATCATTGAAAAAGGCCTCTCTTGACAATTTTTTTGTTCTGTAGCTTTTTTATATGATTCGACTGCTAAATCATAATTTTCGAGTTGATAATATGAGTCGCCTAGTCCACTATAAAATTCGGCATCATTAGGTTTTAATTTTATTGCTATTTGAAAACACTTTATTGCATCGTTATATTTGCGCATATAGTTTAATGTGGAAGCCTTAATGTAATAAGGTGCTGGGTCTGTTGAATCTTTAGTTATGGACAAGTCCATAAATTTAATGCAATTGTTATCATCTTCTTTCATGTAGTATGCTTGTCCAATGTAGTATAAAGCCTTTGCTGAATACTCCTTAGCATTTGAAGCATACTGTTCAATTATCTTATCAAACTGTTTGCTGTCCGATAAAGTCTTTAGTTCATCGGTAATTTTATCTTGAGCAAAAACTGTCAACTTAAAAATTACCAAAATGATTATCGTAATGATTTTATTCATAGTTGTCGTCGTTTTTTTAAATTGGTGCTAACGTATGGCGGTATGGGCAACAAGCGCTTGCGGGCTTCCGTTCTCTCAGCCTGCACTGCAACTGCTGCGGCGCAGTAAACTACCGCCTACCACTTCACCCGCTTATTGACTATACCGTATGTTACAAGTAGTTTTTTATTCATAATACTTTATTAGTCTAGTTTTAACCAAACTAGCATTCTTGTCAGAATCGTTAAACTCAATTCTTTTCGTCCAATTTCCACATTTGTCATATTCAATGTATTTAATTTTTACAATATTAATATTTTGTTTTTTATCAAAACTATTTTTCGTCTTGATCTCAATATCTTGACCATTATTGTCGATTTTATAAATCCACTCAGAGATGAGCTTACTTTTTACATTTTCAGACTTCTGCCAAACTGTTTTATTGTTTACAATTTTCGTCCATGATTTTGATTCAATATCTTTATTATCTGCATTTATTGTTTTAAAATATGCAATACTATCCTCTTGATTTACACAGATATTCTCATATATTTTCTTTCCTATATTGTTGTATTGTATAGAAAATATTCCTTTATTATCATCATTATTATAATTATACAACACCTTAGAAAGCAATATGCTATCCTTATTTAAATATACAACAGAATCAACCACCCCATTTCTGTTAAAATACTTATTCGAGATAAAACAATAGGGTTCTTTAGTATCAATTGTATAATTCCAATCTTTAGCAAGGGTAACTTTCTCTATTTTCTCAGAAACATATTCAACATTACCTGTTAAACCATATGTTTTCGTTGTGGTAATCAACATTTCAGAGCTTTTACTACTCAGAATAAATCCTATCAATACAATTATGTGTTTCATTTTTAAAATTACTTGTAACGTTTGGCGGTATGGGCAACAAGCGCTTGCGGGTTTCCGTTTTCTCAGCCTGCACTACGGCTGCTGCGGCGTAGCAAGCTATCACTTACCACTTCACCCGCTTGTTGACTATACCGTGTGTTAGCGGTAGGCTATTTATTTTTTGTGCTGTCTGGATATTCAATCCATACACCAACTCTATGTTTCCAATTCTCTTTATCAACTTTCACTAGTTTTGCTCTACGTTGTCTTTTCCCGTTTTTTAAAATTGGAATCAAACAATTTCTTCTGATAAGATATCTCCTTGTAATATTCTCATTTTTATCGTAGATAATTGGAGATGATGGAAGAAATGTGGTATCTATCCCGTGAGCATATAATTCAGCGTTAGGAGATTTAACTGTGTCATATTTTGGTTTAATGTCAAGAATTATAATGTTTTTGTGTTTATGATATTTACCTGACAATTCCTCAAATACTAAGTCTCCACAATAATTCCAATAAAATGTTGAATCATTATAAAGAGCAATTTTTGTCCTAAAAAAGTTAAGTTCTAACTTCGGTGTCCAATAATAGCCAACAAAGTCTTGTGACATTAAAAGACTAGGCAAAAAAGACAATCCGAATATTAACAAACTAAGTTTTTTCATCTTTGCTTACCGCTAACGGTAGGCGCTATGAATTGTTGCCGCATTCAGGGTGCACATCATGCCGTTAGGCTCTATGCGGCAATGATTTATAGCGCCTGTTGTACGGCTGCTCTTATGGCCCAGCAGCTCCTGGATGTACCTTAAGTCGGTTCCCGATTCGAGCAGATGGGTTGCATAGCTGTGCCGCAACCAGTGCAAGGTAGCAGGTTTGTTAACATTCGCCAAGTTTAAGCTAAACTTTAACACTTTTTGAAGGCTTGTCTCCGAGTAGGGCTCGCCAGGCTCCTGCCCTTCAAACAGCCAAACCTTTGGCCGATACGCCTTGTAGTACTCCCGGAGCATGCCAATTACCTTATCCGATATGGGAACCATCCTATCCTTTTTGCCCTTTGCATAGAGGATTACGAGCATGTGCCGCTTCGAGTCGATGCTGCTAGGAGTAAGCGCTAGCAGCTCACTGCGCCTTAGCCCGCAGGCGTATATCAGGCTAAGCATGGTGCGGTGCTTTAGGTTGGGCGATGCGCTGAGTATGGCCGCCACCTCCTCCTTGCTCAGCACGTTGGGCAGCTTGTGCTCGGGCCTTGGCCGCTCCAGCTTCGAGCCTCGAATGGTTTATTGCTGAAACAACAGCCTATTCCTACTTTTTTGTTTGAGCAAAAAAGTAAGGAGAAGTACGTTTTATTGTAATAAAGGAAGTTAGATGCTTAACTTAATGACATTACCCTCCAAGGGAGGAGATAAGCAGCTTCAATCATGCGAAGGCACTTGACATCTGTGCTTCCCTTTCTAAAACATAGTACTTACAACTCTCAGCTTGACGGCTATGGGTTCAGCCTCAACCAAACAAGGCAATACCATCCAAAGAAATTGGAGCTTCGTAAGCAAAGCAATGGCTAGCTAGCTACCCAACAAAAAAAAAGCGGATACCGTTGGGTACCCGCTCCTTAATGCTGATGCTAGTAGGTGGAAGAATGCTACAATGCCCTAGCGGGCAATGATACGTAGTGTTTCGCTGAACACGGGCTTCTGATCGCTACCCTGGTAGGCGCATCGGCAGTAGTATTCAACACCACGGGTAAATCCGGTAATGGTTACCTTACGTGTAGTCGACACTACCGATTGCCACGAAGCGGAATCGGCCTGCGCCGCAGGAGCAGAACTAAAGTAGAACACATAAACGCGGGCTTCCTTACAAGCCGCTACCGAAAAGATTAGCTCCCCATCGTTTTTGCCGTACTCAACCTTAAAGTCGGTTGGCCTATCGGGTTGCTTACCCCTCTCGGGATCCTTAATCAAGGTAAAGCCGGTTGTGGCCAGCTTTGCACGGTCGCCGTTAGCCTGAATGCACAGATCTAAAGCCAGATCGTCGAGCAGCGATGTTAGCTCGGCTTTCGATTCGTTTTTCTGAATCGTATCCAGCTTCGAACCATCCTTGCTTTTACCAAGCTTGGTTTGGTAGTCGGTAAGCTTAGCACGTACCGTATCCAAGCGCTCGGTTGTAAGCGTAAACAGCGCATTTCCCTTAAGGTTTTGTAGTACGTTTTCGGTAAACGGTATTACGTCGTTATCCTTAAGGGACCCATGACTAATTATGAGTTCAATTTTTTTCATACGAAAAAATTTTAGGGTTAGATATTACCAGCATGTTCTGAAACTATACTTTCTTTTGCTATAGTATCAAAATACATGTTAGCATCATAAAAACTCATATTAATTACATAGATAATGCTACGCTAGCATCAGCACTATAAAGTTAAATACTAATTATTATATTTTTTTCAAAAAAGCACAACTTTTTTTATAAGTGGTCGAATTTTGCCGATAAGTGGTCGATTTTTAGGGATAAGTGGTAAGGTAAAAGATAAAACCATCACCATTTTTTACTGTTTTTTATTCAACACATAGCATCTCGACATATAAATGGAATAGAACCTATACGTTTTGTAATAAAATCGATTTATTATGGAGCAAAATGTATCGGTTGTGCTTCATCTTGTATCCAAGATGAAGCATTTTGGATACAAGATGGAGCATCTCGAATACAAAATGCCACAAACCAGGTCAAATATAGGCATGCACAAGCATAAAATATATCAAACTTTACCATTTATACCATAAAAAGCATACAAAATGGAGCATTTTGAATACAAGATGGAACAAAATGGATACAAGATGGAGCATCTTTAATACAATATGCTTCATCTTTAATACAAGATGAAACAAAATGAATACAAAATGCTCCATTTTTTGCCTACAAAAACCATTCAGCTACTTACTGTTAATACTAAATAAGCTATCATATAGCTATATTACTGCATTTTAATACAACTATAAAGATCAAACCATTCAACAACAAATGATTTAGCTAAACGTATGTTAACTATTAGCAACTAGTATAAGTAGTGTTATAAACATGATGCATATTCTAGGCTTAAGCAGCCTATATATGCAATCGTATAGGGCAAATATATGTAGAGTAATTTGCCTTACTATATCCGATATAATTGCATTAGTATTGATAGTTATTCTACATTGATTAATGCATATTATTACAGCTGCTAGCTGCTGATTTATGGCAGATGTTGGCTTTGGCCTATCCTTTCGCTACGCCATCGATCCAGTATTATTCTGAAAATAAATCATACGCACAACAGTTGCCAAATACGTCTTTCCATGCGGCAAAGCGCAAAGTGTTTCCAATCATTTAATCGAAGATGAAATGGCAGTTCAGCATTCATCTGTTAAAATCGAGTACCCTTCAAACCTTGACGTTCGCTATAAAACCTATAATATTAAGGGAAATGTTATCGCAAACGAAGCCAATGGCATAAAAACAATTTACTACGCGGTAAACAACCTTAGGCCAATAGAGCACGAGATAGCATCGCCAGAACTCGAATCCTATACCCCCATGATAAGATTTGCCACCGATAAGCTAAACTACGATGGCTTTACCGGCAAGCAATCAACATGGGACGAATTCGGATCGAGCATCTTTAGCCTTTATAAAGGGCGCGATGAGATTAGTCCCGCCCTTCAAGCACAGCTTGCTCTGCTGCGCGGTAAGCCTCTAAACGAAGTTGCAGAAGCCATTCGTAGCTATCTCGACAAAAACACCCGCTACGTGAGCATTCAGCTCGGAATTGGAGGTTGGCAGCCCTTTAAGGCTGGGGTGGTTGAGCGTACCGGATTTGGAGACTGTAAGGCCCTCGCCAATTTTGCGTATGTTCTTTTTAAGCAGGCCGAGGTCACAGCCTACCTAACTCTAATACACGCATTCAGCAACAACGGGCACATCGATCGCTCGTTCCCACAAAACTACTTCAACCACGTTATTCTTTGCATCCCCAACAACAAGGATACCCTTTGGATGGACTGCACCTCTCCGGAGAAGAATCTCGGCTTTCTCCCATCGGGCGATAGCGATTGCGATGTTCTTCTTATATCAGAAGCAGGCGGAAAGCTGGTTAGGACGCCGAAGTATAGCAACCGCCAAAACGTGCAGCAACGCAGCATCCGTTTCGACATCGACAGCCAAGGAAATATCAACGGAAAAATTAGAACCGAGGCAAAGAATACGATTGGCGAACAATACTTTAAAAGGCTAAAGGCAAGCGCCGAAGATCAACGAAAGGATATCCTGGAAGAGCTACCCTTCTCCAATCCTATTCTGACCAACATTGCCTACAAGAATACGAATACGCCCGAGATGAATATAGAGGAGAGCTACTCGCTTAGCGCCAACAAGTACGGCTCTGTTGTTGGAAAGCGTATCTTTATTCCTATAGTTGCACTCGAAAGGACCAGTATTCTTCCTAAAATAGAAAAACGACAGGCAGATATTGAGATAGGAATAGGTTCTACAAGCATAGACACACTCGAATATAAGATACCTTCCGGCTTTAAGCTTGAGGCGCTTCCTGCTGAAACTAATGTTGCAACCGACTTTGGCAGCTACAAGCTCTGCTGTAAAGCGGAAAATGGAGTGCTTCGGGTAACAAGGAGCATACAGCTAAACGAAGGAAAGTTTCCTGCATCGAGGTATAACGAGATGTACGACTTTTACAAAAAGATGAGCGCAGCCGATAATAGCAAAGCAATTCTAATAAAAGAGGAGAACTAGCCATAAGCGTCAAAATAGAAGGAGGGCCGCAAAGTAATTCTTTGCGGCCCTCCTCTTACTATCGTTTCCCAAAGCATTCAATACTCAATCGTCTTCTGTATCTTGTGTATTGTGTATTGAGAGTCTCTCCCTACCTAAAAAGATCGGTAAACTGACGAGGAATACGCGACTCAAATCGGTGCTTTTGACCGGTTATGGGATGTACAAACTCTAGAATATGTGCATGTAAGCCAAGGCGCTCGAAAGGGCTTTTTACACCTCCATACTTCTTATCGCCAACAATGCTATGCCCCAAATCCTTCATATGAACGCGGATCTGGTTCTTACGCCCGGTATCGAGTGTTGCCTCTAGCATGGTATACTGAGATGCTCGGTGCAGTACCCTGTAGTAGGTTGTAGAGCGTTGTCCGCCGTTTGGTGTAAAGCTCGACTTCGTTTCAAAGGCATTACCATCGGTAAGCCAAGTGGTAATCTGGCCCTCGTTCTTCTCCACCTTTCCACCAACAACCAGCACGTAGCGACGATCGGTAACAGCATCGTTCCAGTTTCGCTGCATTTGCTCCTGAACCTCCTTACTCTTGGCAAACATCATAACCCCGGAGGTGTCCCTGTCGAGCCTATGGAGTACAAATATCTTGTTGTGCTCACTTGCCGATTTTACGTAAGCCTTTAGTATAGCGTAGGCCGTCTGCTCGCGCTCACGATCGGTTCCTACCGAAAGCAGCCCGGCTTTCTTATCGACAACAATAAGATGCTCGTCTTCGTAAACGACTTTTAGCAAGGGATGGGTTAGCTTCTCGGGTACAAATCCGGTGTTAATGGTAACCACATCGCCAACCGAAAGCGGGGTGGTATCTACAGCAACCTGCACATCGTTTACGGCCACCTGACGGTGCTTGAGCATCGACTTAACCGCCGATCGGCTTTTCCCTGAATGTATTTGCTGGATGAATGAAAGAATATTTGTCGGTTCCTTTACCGTGTAAACCTGAATGGTGGATTTTGCCGTTGCCTTGTCCTTCGCAGGATTTTTACGAGCCTTGCTTGTCATACTTGCTGTTGATGTTATTTAAGGTACAAAGGTAGCAGAAAAGCTGCAACTTCTTCAAACTCGGTGTCGCTCCCAATATTTCACCTTTAAGATTTAAGAAACGTCCCCCATATCCGCTGATTAAACGACGGCGATCAAGTTCCAAAACCTCTAGCAGCCATCTTCTATAATCACCATAGCGAAGCTGAAAAAAATTGGCTTCGCCACGGTTCTGTTAGAACGAGGACTATCCGATCGGAGTCCCTAGTAGGCTACACATCCAAAAAGGAGGAGCATCATTCTTTCGAGCAAGCCAAATCCTCCTTTACCAATAGCATCGAAAGCGCTGCGCCTATCTCTTCTCTCTGGATATGCTTCCCAATAAACACAATGCGGCTTTCTCTTGCCTCGTCCTCCTTCCAGGCCTCGCCCTCCTCTAGCATAAAGGCGCCACGAACCGAATGGAAGATCACCCTATTGGCATGGTTGGCAAAAGAGAGTATCCCCTTTACCCTAAAAACCTTAGAGCTGCTAAAGTAGAAGAACGACTCCATCCACAACGAGAATCGGTCGAAATCGAAATTGCCCTCAAAGGAGTAGGCATGCGACTGGATATCGTGCATCAACGCCTTTTTGGCCAGGGTTGCCGTAAAACCGCCCATCTTGGAGAGCCCCTTTAAGGGCACTACGTTAGCAAACTTAAGCGTCGACTGCTCAATCTGCCTCCCGGTAAAAGCGTTTATACCGAGCATATCGATGCTGCCGATTTCGCCAAACGATGTTGCATGCAGCAACGCCGATGGATTAAAACGCGACATAACCAGCTTTACAGAATCTAAATAGCCCGGTGTAACACAGTCTACCTTATTGATGATTATAACATCGGCCATTACCAGCTGGCGCGATGCCTCCTCCTGCTCTTCTAGCAGCTCCTCTATTATTGGCGCATCCACTACGCAGATTACAGCATCAATGTCGAAGTTGTCGGCTACCTCTGGGGCCGCAACAAAAGCCTTTATAACGGTGAGCGGATCGGCAATGCCGGTTGTCTCTACAATCAGCCTGTCGAAGCGGCCTCGAATACGTAGCAGCTCTTCTAGGGTTGTATACAAATCGTCGTTCATCGAACAGCAAATACAGCCATTCGATAGCTCGAAAACGTTTCCCTTATCGGCACCAACAACAAGTTCGGCATCTATGTTGATATCGCCAAACTCGTTTTCGATAATGGCGAAACGGGTGTCGTTATACTTTTTAATGATACTATTCAAAAGGGTGGTCTTTCCCGAACCCAAAAAGCCAGATATAATGGTAACAGGGATTTTGCTCATGCTTTGATTATTTTTCGTCGGTTCGTTTCTCCTGCCTATCTCTGCTAGCTACTATAAGATACTCCAGCATTAGAATGAAGATTAGCAAGAAGTAGGATTCCTGTAAGCCCAAGAAATTAAGAAGAACACATACCGACAGCACTGCCAAAAGTACCAATCGCTGCTTGTCGGCGCTTTTAAATGGGCCTTTCCAAATTTTTCGGTAGTACCCAACTCTTACCAGCACGTAGAAAAGGAATAGGAAATTCATCGCAATTCGGCCTGCCGTTGTGCTGAAAAGCATAATAGCCCCACAAGCAAGAACCCCGAGCCCTATCCAATAAATCAACAGTTTATCAGCGTTATTCATCATTCGTCTATTTCGTGCCACAAATGTAGCAAATGGTAATAAGCCTCTAAAATATTATCCTCAATAACCCATCCTCATCAGCACTTTTTTGCCTTTAGCACTATTTTATCGAAAAGATGTGAAATATTTATCCACGACATTTAACCAATCTAGCCTTATTTTATTTAGATTTGTGACATTAACAGAAATCAGCATTATTCTTTAACATAAGAATACAGCCGTTAAAGCTATAAAAATACACTTACAACCAAAAAAATGCGGTTTAGACTAAAACTTCAAGTAGACCACAACTTCGGAAGTATTCTTCCACTCAACTACCAGCTAGAAGTATCTCGGTTGATATATGACATTCTTACAGAAGACAGCTACAACTTTAAGAAATGGCTAAATTACAACGACATCCCCTACAAAAACCATTCGCCTTTTTTTAATTTCTCGAATATAATCGTTGTTGATCGAAAAATTTATGGGGATAGGATGCTCATCCTCTCTGATACAATAGAGCTAACCATATCGTTCCTGTACAACTGCTGTACCGAGGAATTCGTATACTACGCGTTCGAAAATTTGATATTCAAGCTTGGAGATTCCGCTTCCAAAATCCGACTTAAAGTTGTGGGAATCGAGAAGCTCTTTAGCCCCAAGTTTAGCAATAAGATGCAGTTTATTGCCCGATCGCCTATTGTACTACGGAGCTACGGAAACTCTAGGTATGTAAATTTTCTATCGCCTGTCGATACGGATTACAACGAGCTGTTTGCAAAGAATCTGATAGACAAATACCAGAAATACACAGATTACCCCCTTGAAGATCACAACATATACACCTCCATCGAGCTCCTTACCGAACCAAAATCGAAGCTGCTTGGCATAAATGGGCAGCAAAGAGAGCTGGTAAAGGGCTACCTATACCGCTTCACCATCGAAGCCCCCAAAGAGCTACTCGAGGTTGGATATAAAATAGGATTTGGAGATAAGAATCATCTTGGATTTGGTTTCTGCGATATTTTATACGCCACCGATAAGAAGCTAACTCCCATACTGGACATGAACGGGGAAGTTGCCTCTCCACTTAAAAAAGCATCGGCACAGCTGGATTAATGCAAAAAGCGCCACACATCCATAATGCTTTCAACCTTTTTTTGACGCAATATTCGTTTCTTCGTAGCACCAATTCTGCTAATTTGCAGTAACAAAAATAGGATGAGCATTACGACCGCCATAGCGCTTATTACATCTGGCCTGCTTGTTGGTTTTATCAATACGCTTGCAGGTGGAGGAACCATTATTTCGCTATCGCTTTTCATGTTTTTGGGGCTACCACCTGCGGTTGCAAACGGCACAAATCGTATTGCTGTAATTATTCAGAACCTCGTAGCCGTAGGCAACTTCCGCAAGCAAAAAATAATTGACACCGACAAAGGATTAAAGCTCGCCATACCCACAACTATCGGATCGATTGTGGGAGCCAGTATTGGGGTCAATATCAACCAGCACATCTTTGAGATCAGCTTTGGCATAATCATGCTCTTAATGCTGATTATGCTAATCTTTAAACCGGAAAAATGGCTAAAGGGAAATTCTGCCCTTACCAATAAGCCCATATCGGTTAAAAGCTACTTGCTATTCTTCCTTATTGGCATATATGGAGGGTTCTTGCACGTAGGTGTTGGCTACTTTATTCTTGCAGCCGCTGTGCTTGGTTCTGGACTCGATTTGGTAAAGGCTAACGGAATAAAAAACCTAATTGTGCTTTGCTACGTTCCCTTCTCTCTTGTTGTGTTTATTCTAAACGATCAGGTAAATTGGAAGTACGGCCTAATACATGCCATTGGAAATGTAATTGGAGCATACGTTGCCTCGCGATGGGCTATTAAGTATGGCTCAAACTTTATACGATGGATTATGATTATTCTTATAACGGTATCTATTGCTCAAACATTCGGAATTGTAAGCCTGCAATCTCTTGCTCAGATCGTAAAGTAGCTACTGAGCCAAATAGGCAACACGGGAGTCCTTATCAATTGCAAGATACATTCTATGTCCACAGTTATCCTGCAACTCGAAGTAGCTTAAGGAACCCTCGAACACCTGCCGGTTGAAATGCCGCCGGGCTTTACAAAACATGCTCTGAACGTTTTCGTTTATGCTGTAAATCCACTTATTGGCATCGAGCGGATACTTGCCCTTATACCGAAACGAAATATAGGCACGTGTTGAATCGGGCATGAAAGAGATACTGATTTTGGTAGCTGTAGGATTAATGGAAGTTGGTATTAGCCCATCTTTTACTAGGCCATCCTCGTTAGCTTTACTAAGATTATCGTATGTACGTAAGATTTCTTCATCGTTAGTAATAAAAAGCGCCATCAGCACAAAAACGCTGAAGAGCGATGCTAGAAAAGGAATAAGAAACCACTTCATAATTTTAGCGCCTTTCTTTTATTATCTAATGCAAAGGAAGAAGTATTAATGAATCGGCAATCAAATTAAAAGCTAAGAATACCAGCAAAACATCAATATTAACGAAGATTGACAGAAACCAAAAATTACACGTTAAGCTGTTAGCAAAACCAACACTTTTCGCAGAATTAGTAACTGATTATACGCAAAAAAGGCATCTAATGTAAGTAGAACTACATCAGATGCCTAGCTTATGCAATAAAAGCCTTCTAGTTCTTTAAACCGCTTCGCTCCAACAGAGCATCAATAGTTGGCTCCTGTCCTCTGAACTTTACGTAAAGCTTCATCGGATGCAGGGTTCCACCCTTCGAAAGGATGTTATCGCGGAACGACTGAGCCGTTTTGGTATCGAAGATTCCGTTTTTCTTGAAGAGCGAGTAGGCATCGGCGTCGAGCACCTCGGCCCACTTGTAGCCATAGTAACCTGCAGCATAACCTCCGGCAAAAATATGCGAGAATGCCGAAGAAATGGCTGTACCATCAACAGCAGGAAGAATATCGGTTGCGCTTGTTGCGGTGCGCTCGAAGTCGATCACGCTTCCGGTGAAAGCCGCTACTTGCGAGTGCCATGCCATATCGAGCAACCCGAAGCTCAGCTGGCGAAGTGAAGCGTATCCTGCTTGGAAGTTGGAACTTTCCTTAATCTTATTGATCAGATCTTGAGGTATCTTTTCGCCAGTTTGGTAATGGCAGGCGAACGAATCAAGGAATTCCTTCTCAACAGCCCAGTTCTCCATGATTTGCGATGGTAGCTCTACAAAGTCGCGGTACACGCTGGTACCCGAAAGGCTTGCGTACTTGCCGTTGGCAAACATGCCGTGCAGCCCATGGCCAAACTCGTGCAGGAAGGTTTCCAGCTCGCCAAAGGTAAGCAGCGATGGGCGGCTTTCGGTTGGCTTGTTGAAGTTGAACACCAGCGAAACCACCGGACGAACATCCTTCTTACCGTCGTTGTACTGCGAGCGGTAGTTGGTCATCCAGGCACCACCGTTTTTGCTGGCACGAGGGTAATAGTCCATATAGAGCACCGAAAGGAGCTTTCCGTCCTTATCGTAAACCTCGTAAGCTTCAACATCCTTGTTGTAAACAGGAATGCCAGCATTCTTCTTAAACGTAATACCGTAGAGCTTGCTAGCAAGGTTTAGAACACCATCACGAACCTTCTCGAGCTGGAAGTAGGGCTTGATAAGCTCATCGCTTACGCTATACTTCTTATCCTTTAGCTTCTCGGAGTAGTAGGTCCAATCCCAACGCTGCAGCTCGAAGCTGGCGCCGCTCTCCTTAGCGAATTGGGCAACCTCTTCAACCTCCTTCTTACCGGCAGGCAGCGAGGCGTTGAGCAGCTGCTTGAGCAGGCCGTTTACCTTATCGGCACTTTGCGCCATGCGCTCCTCCAAAACGTAGTCGGCATAGCTCTTATAGCCTAGCAGCTGCGCCATTTCGAGGCGAAGGTTCACCGTTTTGGCAACGATCTGCTGGTTGTTATACTTGTTATCCTGAAAACCTCGCGATCCGTAGGCCTTAAAGAGCTTTTCGCGTAGCTCGCGCTTATCGGCATACTTCATGAAAGCCATGTAGCTGGGCATCGACAGGTCGAAAGCCCATCCTTCGAGGTTCTTCGACTGGGCAATTCCCTTTGCCATTTCGCGGGCACCCTCGGGAAGACCGGCCAAATCGGCCTCGTTGGTAATGTGAAGCACAAAGCCGTTGGTTTCGGCAAGCACGTTCTCGTCGAACTGAAGCGACAGATCCGACAGCTCCTTGCTGATCTGGCGGTAGCGTTCCTTGCTCTTCTCATCGAGGTTGGCACCGCTACGCACAAAACCCTTGTAGGTCTTTTCGAGCAGCATCTGCTGCTCGTCGTCGAGCTTAAGGGTGCTGCGCTTGTCGTACACCGCCTTTACCTTGGCGAAAAGCTTTGGGTTTAGGCTGATATCGTTAGAAAAGTCGGACAGCATTGGCGCAACCTCGCGAGCTACGGCCTGTAGCTGCTCGCTGGTTTCTGCCGAGTTGAGGTTGAAGAACACGTTGGCAACACGCTCCAAGTCCTCGCTGCTGCGCTCTAGGGCAACAATGGTATTCTCGAACGTTGGTGCGGCCTTGCTTGCCACGATATTATCAACATGCTTCTTCGCCTTTGCAATTATCTCCTTAAAAGCAGGAACGTAGTGCTCGGGCTTAAACTGTTCAAAGGGTGGGGTCTGAAAGGGAGTATTCCACTCCACAAGCAGCGGGTTGGCAACCTTTTCCTTCTCCTTTGTTTCAGCAATTGTACTCATACTAAATAGCAGTAAGATTGTTGGTAAAACTATTTTCTTCATAAAAAAGTTATGTGGTTCGAGAGCCAAAGGTAGCAACTTGGATTTTACGAACCAACTTGCGCCAGCTAGACCGCTAACTTCTCATCAACAAGGTTTTATCACAAGAAAAATGGAGCTTTGGATACTCGAAACGGCATTTCCGATTGGAAAAACCTACGCCAGTACACCCGGACGCTTAATTCCGAGAGGAAATTGTCACGCCGGTACGCCGGAGTGCAAAATTCCGATCGGAATTTAACACGCCAGCACAGCAGCGTACAAATTTCCGAGAAGAATTTAACGTGCCAGCGCGGCGGCGTACATTTTTCCGAGAGGAATTTAACGCACCGCTGCGGCGGCATACAAATTTCCTCGAGGAATTTAACATACCAGCGCAGCGGCGTACATTTTTCCGAGAGGAAATTTACCTCAAGGCCTTCAGGGGGCGTCTGTAGCAGGCAGAGGGGATGCTAGCCTGAATTCAAAAGGATAAACGCCCAATAGCAGCATGTTATCCTCCCGTTTTTGACGGGAGGCAAGGGGTGGGTTTGTTCGTTTAAATCACCATTTTCACTCCACTTTGCATTCTTAACCCACCCCTACCCCTCCAATGGAGGGGATAACCAGTTTCAATCTTGCGTTGATGCGTACTATCAATCCTTTTCTTTCAAAAATATTACTAGTTATCACTTAACTTGGCGGCTCGTATGGGATACGCCATAGTCCAACTAGCAGCCTAAACCTGTTAACTACTCCTCGTAAAAGGCTTCGATCCCCGGATAGTAGAACTTTTCCTTGGCCTCCTGCTCGTTAAAGATGAAGTAAACGGCTTCGGCTTCGGCCATCAGCGTTCCTTCTCCATTTAAAATTTGAGCCTTGATGGTAGCAAGCCGTCGGTTTACCGAATCGACCCAACCCTTAATAGTTAAAGCCCCACCATCGAGGTAGATAGGCTGGCGGTACTTTACGTTGATGGACGAGGTAACCCCGGCCGTCTTACACTTTACGTTTACCACCCAGGCGGCCACCTCGTCGAGCAGCGTTGCCTGAACACCACCGTGCAGCACGTTAAAGTAGCCCTCGAAACGCTTTTGGGGTTCCCATGTGGCAACAATGCAGTCGCCATCCTCGAAGAACTCCAGCTGTAGCCCAATCTCGTTGGCTGGCGAACAGCCAAAGCAGCGGTAGTCTTTTGGGTGATGCTTTACAAATGGGTTTACAATCTTTTTCATCAGCAGTATAAAAGGTACACCAGATCGGCTTAGTCTAGTATCTGAAAGCGATCGCCATCGAGCATTACAGGGAACTTTTTCCTGAAGTCGAGCAGATCTGCCATCGAAAGCGTAACCGTTTCGACTCCGGCGACACTTGGCGTCAAATTGGAAAGGTACCCTCCGCGCGAATCGATAGCGGCCGAATCGCCCGAATAGGTAAGGTTGGCCCCATCGACCCCTACCCTATTTACGCCCACCACGTAGCACTGATTCTCGATGGCGCGGGCCAGCAGCAGCGTTTTCCAAGGGAAGCTGCGGGCGGCAGGCCAACTGGCGATGTAGATTAGCAGGTCGTACTCGTTCTGGTTACGGCTCCAAACCGGGAATCGGAGATCGTAGCAGATAAGCGGACAAATGCGCCAGCCCTTATACGAAACAATTAGCCGCTGGCTTCCGCCGTTATAGTGGTTATGCTCGTTGCCCATCCTAAACAGGTGGCGCTTGTCGTAGGTATGTAGGCTGCCGTTAGGCTCTGCAAAAAGAAGGCGGTTGTAGTACGCGCCGTTCTCCTTAATAATAGCGCTACCCATTATGGCAACGTTGGCCGATTGCGCCTTTTGGGTGATCCAGGCAACAGCCTTACCGTCCATTCCCTCTGCAAGGACCTCTGGAGCCATAGAGAATCCGGTGGTAAACATTTCGGGAAGCACAACCAAGTCGGCATTAGCTGCATTCTGATCGACAATCGCATCAAACATCTGCAGGTTAGCATCCACATCGTGCCACTTTACGTCGGCCTGAACCAGGCACACCTTTAAATCCTGTTGTTCCATTCTATCGTTTTCTTATAGCTTGCAAAATAGCAAAAAACGGGGTTCGCCAAATCCTGTTCGACGGGCAATACGATACCTTTTAAAGGTATTTATGCCGAAAAGATGCTCTGTCGTGTGCAATTCGACCCTGATAGCATTGGGATATCACCTCGACAATCGGAATCGGTAAGGAAAGATGATGCTCGGCAATTTGGGCAATAGGCAGCACCGATGGCGAAGTGCCCGAGATAAATCCGCCCATCAATTCACCGAGTTCATCAACGCCAACGGCTCGTTCTACAAACGGAAGGTTGAGCCTCTGCAGCTCCTCTAGGATTACCTGACGGGTTATGCCGCCTAGCACATCGCCAAGCGGAGCCGTTAGCACGGCAGCTGCACCATCAATAAAAAAGAGGTTGCTACGGCTACCCTCGGTTATTTTCTGCTGATGGTTTACCAAGGCAACCTCGTAGTACCCCCCATCGGCAATAGCAGCATCGGCCCGGCTGCGCAAACCTTGATTTAGAATTTTGGCATTGGGATTATTCCTCTCCTCGTACAGCAGCCCAACCGACACTCCTTTACGGTACATCTCGTCCGATGGATAATGGCTTCCAATAAAACCGGCATAAAAGTCCACACTATCTTCAAATACATTTATCAGATACTTCAGATTGCAGCTCTGCACGCCATTCTTCTGGGCAAGACCAACCAGCAGCTTAGCCAGCAGCTCTCTGTCGAAGCCATACGAAACTCCTGCCAAGGCGCACGACGAAAGAAACCGATCGAAGTGCTCGTCAAAAAAAACAGGCAACCCGTCAATAAAACGGATCACCTCGTAAACTTGTTTTTTAGAAACCTCTAAAGGCTGAATATCAACTATCGAATCGTTTCTTACGATGTAGGAAAACTCAAACATTATCGAAATTTTATAACCCCAGCAAGTTATAAAATCAAGTTATAAAATATAGCAGTTTCGTAGTTCAAGGGCGTCCTCCTTAAGGTCGCATATGCTGCCTTCGAAAGTTCGACAAACGCTATCAATGCATAAGTAGATGGAGGTCCCCCCCTCTTTCCATCTATTTTTAAATATGGCTCCATCCGAAGGGCTTGTTGATCCAAAAAACAGCGTATTGGGCAGGTATGCCTTATCAAGCAGATGCTTCTGCGTAAGGGCATCTGAACCAACCAGCGTTACCTCGGCAGGAGCAAACGTAAGGTTAAGCAGAAGCATTCCCCAGTTAGCAATAAAAGGACCTGCCCCAGACATCTGATCCTGCATGTTGGCAAGCATCTGCACGGCAATCTGCCTATACTTCGTATTGCTCAACGCTATTGAAAGGTAAAAAAGCGACCTAGCCAACGACGAGTTGGAGGATGGCATAACACCATCAACAACATCCATCTTACGCCCGAGTGGGAGTTCCACTTCCGAAGAAGTATAGAAGAACATCCCCGATTTTTCATCGAAGAAATCGGAAAGACACACATCGACCAACCTACGCGCCTTTTCGATGTAGTCAAAATCGAATGTTACTGAGTACAACGAAATATATGCATCTACTAGAAAGGCATAGTCGTCGAGCATGCCGGCAATCTCTTTATTTGGGATAGGTGATGTTCTAAACAGCTTTCCATCACGTATCATGCTTTGCTCTATCCTACCAATACACTCAACGGCAACCACCAAGTATCTGGGCTCATCGAATACCGCCGAGGCAAGCGCAAATGACTTTATTGCTAAAGCATTCCACGAAAGAATCAGCTTAGTGTCAACACTTGGTTTCTGGCGCAAAGAACGAAAACAGTAGAGCTTTCGTAGCGAAAGATCTAACCGATCAAGAACCTGCTTTTTGGTCATTGAATACTTTACGCTCAACTCCTCGACCGACATGGCAACGTTAAGAATATTTCGGTTGCATTCTACATTGCCAGCTCTCCGAATGCCAAACCTATCGCAGAACAAGTTGGAGTCTCCATCCAACACCGAGCATATTTCGCTAAAGGTCCACTGGTAGTAAGCCCCTTCTCCATCGGCAGAATCGGCATCTACAGAGCAATAAAAAAGCTTATCCTCCGAATATAGCTCTCGCAGTAAAAACTCAAGGGTTCTCAACGCTACCTGCTTATATCGATCGTTTTGGGTGTGCTGATAGCCATGCATGTAAACCAGCGCCATCAATGCATTATCGTAAAGCATCTTTTCGAAATGTGGGAGAAACCACTGAGCATCGGTGGCATAGCGATGAAAACCACCGCCTACATGATCGAGAATCCCCCCTTGACTGATTCTGTCGAGAGTCAGGAATACCTGTGCCAAAACCTCGTTATCGCGCATATGGTAGCCATACGAGAGCAGAAATTCTAAAGAAGATGGCATTGGAAACTTAGGAACCGATAGAGTCCCCCCCCAATGAGTGTCGAACTTTCGCTTCCATGGCTCTACGATTAAGCGAAGGAACTTCGGAAGGTAGTCGAGCCCCTGACGCTTTTCCTTTATGATATCTACGCTTTTTATACCCTCTGATAGATCATCCGCCATCTTTTCCAGCCTTCTCCTGTCGGAACGAAAAAGTTCATTCACCTTTTCGAGGATGGAAATCCACTGCTGTTTTGGGAAATAGGTTCCTCCAAAAACAGGCCGGCCATTAGGTAAGCATATAACATTAAGAGGCCACCCTCCATTTCCGGTAATTATCCTTACCGCACTCATATATTGCTGATCGACATCGGGACGCTCCTCCTTATCCACCTTCACCGAGATGTAGTGGCTATTCATTACCAAGGCTACCTCTTCGTCGTCAAAGCATTCTCGTTCCATAACATGGCACCAGTGGCAAGCAGAATAACCGATGCTGACAACCATCAGCTTATCTTCCGCCATTGCTTTTTCAAAAACAGAATCGCGCAACGTGTACCACAAGACAGGATTATGAGCATGCTGCAACAAATAAGGGCTTGTCTCGTCGATCAAACTATTCGTATGCAAGGAACCATTCATTTTACAAACTTAAAATGTTGTCTAAACAACCTTTAAAGGCTTAAGTTGCTCTTCGTGCATTGCCCTAAGGTGTTTTTCCAAATTATTAACAGTAGCTTAAGCTGATATTTTATGTATAAAAAAACCGTTGTCAATGATTGCCAGGAAGAATCCCTCCAACACTATACTGCCAGCTTAATTATATCGACAATATTAACATTTCTTCAAGAGAATTGTTTAGAAAAAAGGGGCGTAAATGAACCAATAAAACCCCTATTTTTGTGAGAAGACATATCATCAAGTACAAGCCATGAAGAAAACCATAGCATCACTACTAATTTGCCTTTCCCTTGCTAGTGGAATACTTGCTGCTACTATACAGAGCAATAAAAAAAGTACCGAATCAGCAAGCAAAGGAAAGCATCGTATCGAAATTAAGATTAACGGCATAAAGAATGCAAAGCTTATGCTGGGGTACTACTTCGACTCGTCAAAATATGTAATGGACACGGTACCTATAAACAACGAAGGGGTGGCTGTTTTTAAAGGGGACTCGCTTATCTATCCCGGTGTGTACATTGCTATTTTGCCAGACATGTCCAATTTTGATTTCCTAATAGATAAGGACAACCAAGAATTCACGGTTGAAACATCGAAGGATGACCTTTGGGGAACTCTTAAGTTCAACAATAGCAAAATAAACTCCGACTTCATATCGTACCAAAAGTACATGAAAGAAAAACAACAACAAGTCGTAGCTATTCAACAAAAAGGAAGAGAAAACCAAGCGAACCCAGAGGCTCAAAAACAAGTATCAGACGACCTTAAATCCATAGATCGCGAGGTAAGAGCAAAATGGGCAGAACTCCGGACAAAAGAAAATGGCAACCTTCTTGCACTACTAGTTTCACTTGTAGAGGCTCCTTCTATGCCCGATTTTAACATTCCAGAGAATGAGCCCAAAAAGGACTCTATTCTTTGGTCAAAAAGATACCTCTACCAGAAAGAGCACTACTGGGATAACATAAATCTTTCAGATCCTAGACTTCTCAGAACGCCTATATTTAATTCTCGACTTCGCAACTACTTTACCAATATTCTTATACAATCTCCAGATAGCCTAAAGCCAGAGGTCGACAAGTTTCTAGCAAAAACTACTGGAAACAAAGACGTTTATCAGTACTGCGTCAGCTACCTGCTGAACTACTACAACAAGTCAAACATCATGAGCCATGATGATGTATTTCTACATATTGCAGACAAGTACTATCTTTCTGGTAAGGCTCCTTGGGCTACAAAGGACCTCCTCTCAAAACTTGCCGAACGCGCGGATAGAATACGACCTAATCTTATCGGAAAAGCTGCTCCAAACCTTGTACTTGAGAGCGAAACTGGCGAATATCTTGCTTTAGACCAGGTGAAAAGCAAGTTTACCGTTGTTTACTTCTTCGAACCAGGCTGCAGCCACTGCCAACTAGAAACCCCTAAACTATACGATCTATACAATAAGACACGCAACAATGGAGTTCAGGTTTACGCCATTTACACCCAATATAAGAAAGATGAGTGGACAAAGTATCTTACCGAAAAAGGGTATGATTGGCTCAACGTTTGGGATTCGAATAACAATTCCAACTTCCGTACTCTATACGACATAACATCTACCCCTACAATCTACCTTCTCGACAAGGACAAAAAGATTATAGCAAAACGCATAAGCGTAGAAACGCTGGAAAAAATTCTTTCTGAACTTAATTCTAAGCAATAAAAAAGCGACCAATATTGGTCGCTTTTTTATTAACTCTGCAATTAAACTGCTTCACTTCACCCTTATATTTCAACCACATACATCGACTATTATGCTATCTGTTGATAAATAATTTCAAAAAAAGTGATAGCGAAACAGCATTTTCCCTATCTTCGCACAAACAAAACAGACGATGGGCTTTTTGCTGCTAAGTATAATATCATCTACCCTTATCACTCTAGTTTTTAAGTTGGTCTCACGACGGAAGATTGATATTTTTAGTTGCATCGTGGTAAATTATCCAATAGCCAGCCTCCTCGGATTTGTTTTCGCAAATTTTTCAGGAGGCTTTTTTTTGACTCCAAAACTCGTAAGTGCCGCCGTTGTCGTCGGCATTTTATTTATATTCACTTTTAACCTTGTTGGAACTTGCACGGCAAAAGCAGGCATGAGCATCACCACTATTGCCAGCAAAATGTCGTTAGCTATACCCATTAGCATTTCATTCATATTTGACAATCAAGATAGCATTACATCAAATAAAATTATAGGCATAGGCCTTGCTATTGTTGCTGTTGTGCTTACCACCTTCAAAAAAAACGACAAAAAAGATAAAGACCTAGCGGCAATACTTCTCCCTGTAGCGCTCTTCGTTTCGATGGGATTAACCGATTCTATGGTAAAACTAGCGCAGCTTACAGCTGTTCCAAGCCAATACAGCTCCAATTTTTCGGCAATTGCATTTGGAATTGCCGGATTTATTGGCCTCTCAATAATCCTTGTGACAGGTAAATCAAGCAAGTTAAAGGATAGAAACACCTTACTATTTGGAACTGCACTAGGCATTGCAAACTTTGGTTCTCTGCTATTTTTCCTATATGCACTAAACTCAAAAGTAGCAAGTTCCATTATTTTTGGTATTAACAATGTATCCATTGTAGTACTATCCATTACAATAGGCATACTATTTTTCAAGGAAAAGCTATCTGCAATAAATATAGTAGGTGCTTTTGCATCTATAATCAGCCTAATTTATTTAGCATCTATCTAAATGGACGATACTTACAAAACAATAGAAGAAAAGGCTGAAGGAATATACAAGGAGAAAGGCAGTAAGTTTATTGCTTACGCCTATCCTATTGTAAGCGAGGATGAGGCCAAAGAGATTGTTCAAGGTTTAAAGAAAGAATTCTACGATGCCCGCCATCACTGTTACGCCTATAGGATTGGAGCAAAAGGCGAATCGTTCCGAATGAACGACGATGGCGAGCCATCAAGCACCGCAGGGCGCCCGATATATGGGCAACTCCTGTCGTACGATGTTACTAATATTCTTGTAGTGGTAATCCGCTACTTTGGAGGAACTAAACTCGGCGTATCCGGGCTTATAAATGCATACCAATCAGCCACGAGCGACGCGCTACAAAATGCTTTAATTGTTGAGAAGACTGTTGACATAACATTCACCGCCCAGTTTGGTTATCCAATGCTCAACGAAGTAATGAAGGTGATTAAAGATGAGCAGCCCAAGATTGAGCACCAAAATTTTGACAACAGCTGCACCATTCGGATGAGCATACGCAAAAGTCGAGCAGAGGTACTCGAAGCCAAACTTGGCAACATCGAAGGACTTAGCCTCGATATAGTTGGAAAATAGTTAATCATTATAAGAAACACAACAGCAACCAGGTAATGAAAAACAAGAGCCTAGTATCTATTAACGATTTCAGCAAGGATGAAATCATTCGGATTCTCGAACTAGCCGAAAAGTTCGAGAAAAATCCGTCGCAAAGAGTACTCGAAGGCAAAGTAGTTGCATCGCTATTCTTCGAGCCATCAACCCGAACTCGCTTAAGCTTCGAAAGCGCCATTAATCGTCTTGGAGGCCGAGTGATAGGATTCTCCGAAGCTTCAAACACGTCTGTTTCAAAAGGAGAAAGTCTTAAGGACACCATTCTTACCGTAGCAAACTACAGCGACTTAATCGTAATGCGCCATCCAATAGAAGGTAGTGCACGTTTTGCTAGTGAAGTTGCACGTGTTCCTGTTATCAATGCGGGTGATGGGGCCAACCAGCACCCAACCCAAACCATGCTCGACCTATACTCTATCCGAAAAACACAGGGAACACTTGACAACCTACACATTGTAATGATCGGAGACCTAAAGTACGGCAGAACGGTACACTCTCTCCTTCAAGCTATGTCACACTTCAACACAAAGTTCACCTTTGTATCCCCCCCAGAACTAAAGCTACCCAACGAGTACAAGCTATACTTAAAAGAAAGAGGGCTTTCTTTTACTGAAGAAACAGAAATAGGGAAAACAGTTGACGACGCAGACATTGTTTACATGACTAGGGTACAGCGCGAACGTTTCTCAGATCTAATGGAATATGAAAAAGTTAAAAACGTATACGTTCTAAAGAACGAGATGTTTGCTAGTTCAAAACCAAACATGAAAATTCTACACCCACTTCCCCGTGTAAATGAAATTAGTGAGGATGTTGATGACAACCCACATGCATACTATTTTACTCAGGCTTTAAATGGAGTATATGCCCGTATGGCAATTATGTGTTCAATACTAGGATTGGAAAAAGAAATAAAGTAACTAGCAATGAGTACCGAAAAACAGCTAAAAGTAAGCGCCATCAAGGATGGTACTGTTATAGATCACATTCCTGCTGCAAATCTTTTTAAGGTAATCAAGATCCTTCATCTCGACGAATGTGCCAACCAAATAACTTTTGGAACAAACCTCGAAAGCAAGAAGCTCGGAACAAAAGCCATCGTTAAGATATCCGATAAATTCTTTGAGGAAGAAGAAACCAACAAAATTGCGCTAATTGCTCCCGACGTAAAACTTAATATCATTAAAGATTACGAGGTTGTAGAAAAAAGAGAAGTTTCCATTCCCGACGAACTCGTAGGCATATGCAAATGCGCAAACCCTAAGTGCGTAACCAACGTCGAGAATGTAAAAACTCGATTTATGGTAGAAGATAAAAAGAAAATCTCGTTACGTTGCCACTACTGCGAAAAGCTTACCGAACAAGATCAAATTGTTGTTATCGCATAAAAGAAAAAGGGGCCTAAGGCCCCTTTTTCTTTTACTATAGAGTCTAACATCCTATTTTTTTCGGGTTCTAAAAGACGATGCAATAACCATCGCCTCATCCTTTGCAATTCCTCTATACGCTAAATAGTAGAGCACAATCGAGAGAAGAGGAAACGCATCAACCACCGATAGAGCCATTGTACTATTTCCAACCACAGCTATGGAATAAATATAGTATCCCATAAGAATAAGAATACCAAAGTTCAGGAACATTGCAAAAAAACAGATTCTAATCTGAAACATTCTACGACGATACAGAAATATAACTAAAAAGCCAACAACAGCGGTTGCTATAAGGATTACAGCCAACGGCCAAGTACTAACCATTTTTTCTAGCAGCCCATTGCCAATCTGAAATAAACCATTGTACTTTAGAATTAATTCCTGCCCATCAGTTGTCAAAAATGATGCAAGTTTCGAAAAAAAAAGGATTACGGTTATTACCTCTGCTACTAAAAGATAGAGGGTTTGAATACGTTGTATCATTGGTTATAGTCGTTTAATTGTAGGCACAAATATAACCATTCCAACTTCATTTTTATTTAATCAGCAATAGGAACATAAAACATTAGGTTTACTTTTATGTTGAAATAAGAAAACAAACGCAAGCACACATAAAATTAGCGCAATGAAAAAGTATCGTTGTAAGGTCTGTGGACTCATTTACGATCCTGCCATAGGAGATCCTGCATCAAACATCCCCCCGAATACGCCCTTTGAAGACATCCCGAACACGTGGCATTGCCCAATATGCGGCGTAACGAAAGATGATTTTGTTGAAATTGAATGATAATAAAAAAGGACCACAAGGTCCTTTTTCTATTTTAGATCTTTAAGAACTTCCAGCAGTAAATCCCAATACTTTTGAGTCGATTGAACATCAAGACGCTCCTCTGGAGAATGAGCGCCGCGGATTGTTGGGCCAAAAGAGATCATATCCAGATCGGGATACTTCTCTAAGAATAAGCCACACTCTAAACCTGCATGTATCGCTCTAACAATAGGCTTCTCTCCAAAAAGTTTCTTATAGGCATGCTCAGTTATTCTAAGTATCTCGGAATTTGTATTTGGCTTCCATCCAGGATAACCATCAGAATGAACTACTGACGCATTGGCAAGACGAAATACGCTTTCAACCATTTGAGAAATATCAACCTTCGACGAATTCACAGAACTACGCTGACTGGTTGTTACTACAATCTTCTCCCCTTCTACCATTTTTACTGAGGCCAAATTAGTTGACGTCTCAACTAAACCTGGCATCTCAAAACTCATAGCAATAACGCCATTAGGACAGGAGTACAGCGCATTTAACAAGTCGAACTGTACACTTTCACATATTGCTTTTTCGGGAATTTCAACCTCTGACAAAGAAAGGGCTACACCACCATCTGTAAGTGATAGTTCTGACTTCACATCTTGTTCAAACTCCTTAAAATCGGCAACAAGGCTAGCAGTACAAGCAGGATCAATGGTAAAAATGGCATAGGCTTCGCGTGGAATAGCATTCCTAAGATTTCCTCCATTAATCTCCGATAGGCATAGGTCGTACTTCATTGTAGACTTCCACAAAAATCTATTGAGAATCTTTATCGAATTCCCATGTCCCTTGTGAATATCATCACCCGAATGACCTCCTAAAAGACCTTTAACGTCCATCCTAAAGGCTACATAGCCACTCGGTATTGGACGATTATCGTAATCAAAAGTTGCCAATGTGTCTACTCCACCGGCACATCCAATAAAGAGTTCACCTTCATCCTCTGAGTCCAAATTAATAAGAGTTTTTCCTGTAAAGAATCCAGGTTTCATCTCAAAAGCACCAGTCAAGCCTGTTTCTTCATCAACGGTAAAAAGGCACTCTATGGGGCCATGCTCAATATCATCGCTAGCCAAAAGAGCAAGCTGAGATGCAATGCCAATCCCATCATCAGCACCAAGCGTTGTTCCATTAGCCTTTATCCAATTACCATCAAGGTGAGGTATTATTGGATCTGTTTCAAAATCATGCACAACATCGCT
The DNA here is from genome assembly GCF_004340205.1 of Acetobacteroides hydrogenigenes. NCBI lineage: Bacteria > Pseudomonadati > Bacteroidota > Bacteroidia > Bacteroidales > Rikenellaceae > Acetobacteroides > Acetobacteroides hydrogenigenes. The sequence continues at coordinate 45,066 of NZ_SLWB01000007.1, read as the reverse complement.
ATGTTTCTCACAAACCATATCCATATGGCTTTGGAGTACAACAGGTAGTAGACTCTCTTTACCCTTTGTTGCTTTCTTAAAGATTACCACATTCCCTATTTCATCTCTTTTAGCCTCAAGTTTATTCTTTTGGGCAAAATCAAGTAGGTATGCAATTATCTTATTCTCCTTTTTAGAAGGACGAGGAATGGCGCAAACTTCAAGAAAATACTTCCAAAGTAAGTGCGGATGTAATTTTTCTATTTCAGACATCGTATTTAGTTGTATTTAGTTAACCGGGTAAACATATAAACTTTTTAACTCTTAAAATATGTTGAATATCATGTTTTGACTTTTTTGACCGTATAACGCGATAGATTTTCCCCCTCGAAAAAATAAAAACATGATGTCTTAATGTTTTTAATAGTAATTTTGCCACATAGCCTTACTTTAAAGGGCATCATCGAAATATTCTTATTATGCTTCAAGAAGTAGAGATTAAGCACCTCCTTTTAGCTGCCATTCAAGCAGCTGTCCAAGCAGGGCAAGCAATTCTAGACGTATACCATTCTGACGATTTCCAAGTTAACTTCAAATCCGACAAGACTCCATTAACCTTAGCAGACAGGCAGGCCCACGAAGTCATTAAAAAGCATCTAAGCAAAACGCACATTCCAAGTCTTAGCGAAGAAGGACGCAATCTACTCTATGAAGAACGAAAAGGATGGGACCTATTTTGGCTTGTAGACCCGCTTGATGGCACAAAGGAGTTTATAAAGAGAAATGGAGAGTTTACGGTAAATATAGCCCTAATAGCAAACAACTACCCTATCATGGGGGTTATTTACTCCCCAATATTTGAAACACTATACTTTGGATATACCAACTACGGCTCTTATAAACTCTGTAGTGTAAAACCAAATAAACCTTTAAGCTTTAATCTGGACGAATTAATAGGACAATCAGATCGTCTCCCTATTGTTAAAAGTAAAGATCGGTTTACCATTACATCTAGCAGATCTCACCTCACCTCCGACACCGAAATCTTTATTGAGAATAAGAAAAAAGAGCACCCTGATCTAAAGATAATACCACAAGGAAGTTCATTAAAAATGTGCTTTGTAGCAGAAGGCATTGCAGACTTATACCCGCGCTTGGCACAAACCTCTGAGTGGGATACAGCAGCAGGACAAGCCATTGTAGAAGGTGCTGGAATGAAAGTCATTTCAGCCATTGATGGAGAACGCCTTCACTATAACAAAGAAGAGCTCAATAATCCTTGGTTCGTATGCTGTAAATAGTTCTGTATAAAAAAGGGAGCGGACCTTATTCTAAGGTCCGCTCCCTTTTTTATGCGTAAGTTTAATACTTTATCCTCTTCTCAATTTCGTCCATCTGAAGCTTAAAAGATTTATCCGTTTCTATAAGGTTTGAAATTGTCCTATAAGCATGCAGTACCGTTGCATGATCCTTACCTCCTATTGTTGAGCCTATTGTCGAAAGCGATGATTTCGTTAGGTTCTTGCAAAAATACATTGCAATCTGACGAGCTTGAACTATTTCTCGTTTTCGAGTTTTTGAACTGAGTAAGTCTGTTGGAATATTAAAGTAATCGCAAACAGACTTCGTAATATAGTCTACAGACAACTCTTTTGCATGATCTTTTACAAAGCGCTCAACAACTTGAGCAGCCAAGTCCATTGTTATCTCACGCTTTATAAGCGTTGCCTGGGCAAGCAACGAAATTAGAGCCCCCTCTAGTTCCCGAATATTAGATGTAATAGAACTTGCAAGATATTCAATTACCTCATCAGGAATTACAATTCCATCATTGTAAATCTTCCGCTTCAGAATTGCCACTCGTGTTTCAAAGTCTGGCTGTTGAAGATCGGCCGACAAACCCCATTTGAAACGAGTTAAAAGGCGCTGTTCTAGACCTTGAAGTTCAACAGGAGCTTTATCCGAAGTTAAAATCAACTGCTTACCCGATTGGTGTAGATGGTTGAATATATGAAAAAAGGTGTCCTGAGTCTTCTCTTTTCCTGCAAACTCTTGTACATCATCTATAATGAGCACATCTATCATTTGATAGAAATGAAGAAAATCGTTAACCTCATTCTTGATTACTGCAGCAACATACTGATTTTGGAACTTATTCGCATTCACATAAAGCACAAGCTTATCCGGGAAACGTTCCTTTACTTCTATTCCGATTGATTGAGCCAAATGCGTCTTCCCTAAACCGGATGACCCATAGATGAAAAGAGGATTAAAAGCAGTCTTCCCTGGATTTTGAGCAACTGCATAACCTGCAGATCTTGAAAGTTTGTTGCAATCGCCTTCTACAAAATTCGCAAAAGTATAATCAGGATTAAGTTGAGGGTCTATCTCCAACTTCTTCAATCCTGGAATAATAAAAGGATTCTTGATAGAACCTCCCTCACTCTGGATAGGGAATGGAACTGGCTTATTTTTGAGTTCTGTCTTATTTTGAGCTGGATATCTTACTGTAAAAGGCTTGCTATTAGACACTTTATTATTGTCCATAACAATGCTATATTCAAGTTTTGCATCAGGGCCTAACTCTTTCCTTAAAGTTTTACGCAAAATATCGATATAGCGCTCCTCTAAGTATTCATAAAAAAACGGGCTAGGTACCTGAATTGTAAGAACATTACTATCCAGCCTAACGGGCACAATAGGCTCAAACCAAGTTTGATAACTTACTGCCGGCACGTTATCCTTGATAATTTTCAAACAATTAGTCCAGACTTCTTTATAGGTGTTCATGTTACGAACCTTGAATTTTTTTTACAATATTTAATGACGCCCTTATTTTAAAGAGCAAACAAAAAAATTGCATACAAAAATGTATAAAACAATTTCGAAAAAAAAAGGAGGTACATCTTGATTTTTTCGAAATCCTTGCAACTTCCTGTAATGCTCAATAAATAATTGACGGTATAAACAACTTACGACAACATCAAATTCGACGCAATCGGACTTTTAAGTTAAATATAGTAAAGATATATAAAAACCACTTTAACATTATAGGGTTATCAAAAAATCAATCAGATCTTAAAAGATTACAAAACAAATCATTACAAATAAGTACAAAGGGTGATTTTTGTAAAAAAACGAAAAACAAAACGGATACTAACAAATAAAACAACCATTAAATACTTGCTGTCAGACGTTTACATAAATAACTAATAATAAATTAGTTATATATAAAATTCAAAAATAATCACGAGTATTACTTTTAGAACAAAGAAAGACGAACATATCGCTTAGGGTTCCTTTTTAAGTCTACGGCTAAAGAATCTATAGAAATCGCCAACTTTAACACCTGGTCGTGAATTGAAGATTCGTATACGAACTTACCCAAAGAACCTTGCTTACTATTAATGTGAACCAATAAATCTTTCAACTCTTTCGAAGAGCCTTCCAAATTTTTAATAGCGGCATTAAGGTCGTTCACAGATAGAGAATCTGAAACGTTTTTAAAGTTATTCGCCATATCCTTAACATCAGAAGCGGCTACATTTAAAGAAGCAACTAGTTGACTTGCCTGGTCTATAACATTAGTCACCTTATCCTTGTTTTGATCAAGAATATAACTTGCATTTTGAGATGCTGCATCTAAATTGGCCAGAGTTGATTTTACATCGTTAATAGTTTGTGCATCAAGCAACGTGTTTACGTTCACCAATGTTTGTGTCAACTCCTGTATTGCTACATCTACCTTCTTTGAAATAGGAGATAGATCGTCAAGAATAGAAGGTGCAAAAGAAGCCATTAAAGTATCACCTCGTACGGCTGGTACATTATAGCCTTCAAACTGTAGCCGAATTGCTTTAGAACCCATAAAGTCAGTGTTGAAAATTTCGGCAACAGCCGTTTTGGGAATCTTTATTCGTTTATCAATAGCCAACTCTACAACAATTTTATTGGGGTCATTTTCATCCAAGGTTATGCCATCAACAACTCCAACCTTATACCCATGAACAAAAACAGGGGCCGACGTTTGAAGGTTTTCAATTTGCTGGTATAGTACGTAGTAAGAGTTTGTTGAGCCAATAATATTACGCCCCTTCAGAAAATTAGTCCCCCAAAAAATAGCGACTAAGCTTAAAACTATAGCAATACCAATTTTTATCTCTCTAGAAATCTGCATAACACACTGGAATTTAACAAAAACATACCATAGACCACTACTACATTTTAAGCAAAGCTTCTTTAATCGTTATAAGACTACCGCCTTCAAACGCAACTACAAAAGCATCTCGATGGGTTCTCTTTACCTTTTTCAAATAAACATTCGCTTCAGTCAGATTGTTAAATGAGCCTATGCAATACTTGTAAACCCCATTAACAAGAAACTCTTCAGCATCTTCCCCCAAGCTCCTTTTTTGAGATTTCGTCAAAGGAACACCCTTTGAACCCGCTATTTGAACTCTAAAAACGACAGGTAATTTTTCTATCGAATCTCTTTTAGCTACTAAAGATGTTTCTGAAACAGCATTCCTTGCAACAAAAGCCGTCGTGGAATCCTTTTTGGGAGAGGCTGACTCCCTAGGAGGAAGTTCTACGTAGTTTTTCATCTCATAGTTTGCCTTATAGGTTCTAAAGGAGCGGTATATCCCCTCAGCAAGCTCGTTCTGGCCTGTTTCTGTAAGCATGTACTGTTCATCTTTGGAATTGGATATGAAGCCTAGTTCAACCAATACGCTAGGCATGGCGGTTTTCCAAAGCACAAGGAAACCAGCCTGTTTTACACCTCTATCTGCCCTACTGGCCACGTTAGTTAACTGGTTCTGGACTAGCTGAGCAAAAAACAAGCTTTGATCTAAAAATTTGCTCTGCATCATAGAAAAGATGATGTAGGATTCTACAGATTTTGGATTAAAACCTTCATACTTCGAATTGTAGTTATCCTCCATTATTATGGCGGAGTTTTCGGTAGCAGCAACATCAAAGTTATCGGCACTTTTATGTAATCCCATTACGTAGGTTTCGGCACCGTAAGGAACTGTACTCCTATTCGAGTTTGCATGTATAGAAATAAACAAATTCGCATTGCTCTTGTTTGCAATACTACTTCGAACGTCAAGAGGAATGAACACGTCCGAATCACGCGTATAGACCACTTTTACATCGCTATGATTTTCGGAAATTAACTTACCTAACTTTAGCGCTACAGCTAAAGTTACATCCTTTTCCAACGCATTTTTCCCTTTTGCGCCTGGATCTTTTCCTCCATGACCAGCATCTATAACAACTTTTGTTAGCGAAGTACGATTGCTGCTTTGCCCATACCCTTTATGACTATAAAGTCCTATGGCAAATACACATACCAACAACAAGACTAAATGTCTGGTAAAAAATGCTCTATTCTTTACACAAAGCATTAGAGTAATATTTGATTTTTGTTTAGTTTTGAGGGTCGTTTCCATAATGACATAGAGCAAATTTAATCAATATTTATAAAGTTGAGCAGGACGACCTTAAACTCTGTTAGAAAATTAGCATTTGCGCTAGTACTTCTGCCTTCAATTTATGCCGCGAGTGGCATAACGGTAGAGAAGCCCATAACTTACAGGGCTTCAGTTGGCGCTGATACTACTTCGGCTGACACCGCTAGTAAAAAAAAGGAAGAAATTGATGATCCAATATACTCAAATAGCGAAGACTCTATTGCGTATAACTTCAAGGATAAGAAAATGAGCCTTTATGGAAAGGCTAAGGTGAAGTACCAAAAATCGCAACTTGATGCAAATTTCATAGAACTTAACACCACCAATAAGGTTGTTTTTGCCAAAGGAACACCCGACAGTACTGGACGATTAGCAGGAAAACCCGTCTTTACAGATAATGGTGAAACCTTTAACATGGAAACCATATTCTACAACTTCAACACGAAGAAGGCAAAAATCACCAATATTGTTACAGAACAGGAAGAAGGATACTTGCACAGTTCTATCACCAAGAAGATGCCCGACAACAGCATCAACATAGCAAGCGGCAAGTTTACCACCTGCGAGCACGAGCATCCGCACTACTACCTTAACGTATCGAAAGCAAAGGTTATACCTAATAACCGAATTGTTGTTGGACCATCGAACCTTGTGATTGAAGACGTACCTCTTCCGCTATTTATCCCTTTTGGCTTCTTTCCAAACACCAAAGGAAGAGCTTCTGGCGTGCTACTCCCAACCTATGGGGAAGAGCGCACTCGAGGTTTTTACATCGGTGACGGAGGATACTACTTTGGAATTAACGACTTATGGGATCTAGAACTCCGAGGTTCAATATACACGCTGGGTTCTTGGCAAGCCAGCGCAACTACACGCTATAATAAAAGGTATCATTACTCTGGATCTTTTAAGTTTCAAGTAATGCACAACGTTATTGGGGATAAGGGTTCTACAGACTACTTTAAGAGCAACGACTATACCTTTAACTGGTCTCACACACAAGACCCTAAAGCTCATCCAGGAACAACCCTTTCGGCTTCGGTAAACTTTAGCACTTCGGGAGCACGCTACTTTACCTACCAAAGTCCTAAGCAAAATCTTTCGACATCGGCAAGCTCGAGCATCTCTTACGCTAAATCTTGGACCGACAAGCCGTTCAACCTTTCGGTTGGTCTTACTCACTCACAGAATAATACGGATAGCGTTTATACCTTTGGATTACCAACTCTATCGTTTAACGTAAATCGCATTCAACCATTCCTGCGTAAGAAGAATACCGATGGTAAGGTTAGATGGTACGAGAGATTTGGTCTTTCGTATTCGGGAGAACTTAACAACCAGCTTACCATTAAAGAGCGCGACCTTTTTGATGGCAACTTTAAGAACAAGTTCAAGAACGGGATCAGACATTCGGTTCCCCTTTCGTATAACTTTAACCTGTTTAACTACCTCAATTTTTCGCCTAGCGCCAGCTACAACGAGCGCTGGTATTTTAGCACCATCCAAAAGAGATGGAACAACAGCGCCAAAAGGTTAGAGATTGACACCGTTAAAGGTTTCAAACGAGCCTACGACTATAACTTTGGTGTTGGAACTTCAACTACCCTGTACGGAATGTTTACCTTTAAGAAGGGAAAGGCGATACAAGCAATCCGACATAAGATAACGCCCTCTATTAGCTACTCGTACACTCCAGACTTTGCAAATCCAAAATATGGATTCTTTAAATCTGTTCAGACAGATACGCTTGGCCACACCCAACGTTACTCGATCTTTGAACAAGGTATATACGGAGGCCCTTCGGCAGGAAACTCCAGCGCCCTTAGCTTCTCGCTTGGCAACAACCTCGAGATGAAGGTTCGCTCGAAAAAGGATACCCTAACCGGATACCGTAAGATAAAGATACTCGAGAACCTCTCGTTCTCGGGGTCGTACAACTTCTTGGCCGACTCGATGAAGCTCTCGAACATCAGCTTTAACGGCAACACACAGCTTTTCGAAAAGCTTTCGGTATCGTTTGGAGGAACATTTTCGCCCTACGCCATTGCTCCTAACGGGCAAATCACCAAAGAGTACCTTTACCATAAGGATAAAAAGCTGGCAAGGTTAACCAACTTCTCGTTTACGCTCGATTGGTCGCTTTCGGGAGCCGAATCGAACAACGTGAACACCGCGAATGCCAGCCAAAACCCAATAGTCAGCCAACGAAGCATCGAGGCTGGAATGCCGGCATACATCCCTTACGCCAACTTTAACGTACCTTGGGATATTCGATTTGGCTACACGTTTAACTACTCGAAGCCGGGAAAGTTATCTACAACCAGCCAGATCTTAAACACATCGGGCAACATCCGCATTACGCCCAAATGGGCTATTAACGCCAGCTCGGGCTACGACTTCACCATGAAGAACGTTTCGTTCACCCAAATAGGAATAACCCGAGATCTACACTGCTGGACCATGAGCTTTAGCTGGATTCCAATTGGACAATTCCAAAGCTGGAACTTCTCCATTAACGTTACCAAAGGAGCGCTCCGCGATGCCCTTAAGTACAAGAAGAACGAGAGCTACATCGATAGACAGTACGGTTACTAATCATTATAAACGCTTAGACAATGAAAAGAATCATCAACACCGAGAACGCTCCTAAGGCAGTAGGCCCATACAGCCAAGCGGTTGAAGCAAACGGAACGCTATACATATCTGGCCAGCTTCCTATCGATCCTGCAACGGCAGCGTTTGTTGAAGGTGGCGTAAAGGAGCAAACCGCCCAAGCGCTCAAGAACATCGGCGCTATCCTAGAGGCTGCCGGATATAACTACAACGATGTGGTAAAATCGACCGTTCTGCTGAACGACATGAACGATTTCGCCGCCATGAACGAGGTTTACGCATCGGTGTACACCCAGGATCAACCTGCAAGAGTTGCCTACCAAGTGGCAAAGCTGCCAATGGGCGCCCTTGTCGAAATTGAAACGATTGCTGTAAAGTAGACGGCTCGATTTGAGATGTGAGTTATGAGATTGCAAGATTGGACGTTTTAACGGTAGCATAAAACGACACTCATCTCCACCATCTTTCAAAAATTATCGATGAAGGACCTAATAGCATCTGCAATATGTAGGTCTTCCATCAACCCGAATAAAAAGCCTCGCCAACGCGGGGCTTTTCTTTTTGGAAAGATCGGAAATCGCCTTACGGATTGAATAGAAGGTATATATTTGCATCAAAATACCGATAATAACGAATGGCAAACATACACGATATACTGGCTAAGCAGGAACTCGAGTTCAACGATCTTGTAGCGCTGCTCGCCGCTACGGGCGACGACCGTAAGGCGCTGTTCGAGGCTGCTGCCCGAACAAAGGCCGAGCACGTTGGCAACGTGGTTTACCTGAGGGGACTCATCGAGTTCTCGAACGTATGCCGTAAGAACTGCCTCTACTGCGGAATTAGGCTCGACAACAAGGAGGTTGAGCGCTACACGCTCTCCGACGAACAGATTATTGCCGCCGCTCGGTTTGCCCTCGAAAACCGATACGGATCGATTGTGATACAGGGAGGCGAAATCACCTCGCCCGCATTTACCCTACGAATCGAGAATCTTCTAAACGAGATTAAGGCGCTTTCGGACGGCAAGCTGGGCATCACCCTATCGCTGGGCGAGCAGAGCGAAGATACCTACCAGCGCTGGTTCGATGCCGGCGCGCACCGCTACCTGCTGCGCATCGAATCGTCAACAAAAAGCCTTTACAATAGGATACACCCCAACGACGAAAATCACGTTTACGAGGATAGGCTGGAGGCGCTGCGCCTGCTCAAAAAGGTGGGCTTCCAGGTGGGAACCGGGGTAATGATCGGCCTCCCCCACCAAACCCTCGAGGATTTGGCGCGCGACCTGATGTTCTTTAAGGAGATCGATATCGACATGTGCGGCATGGGGCCCTACATCGAGCATCATCAAACCCCGCTATACGCCGAGCGCGAAAGCCTGATGCCGCTTCAGGATCGGTTTGATCTTGCCCTTAAGATGGTTGCCACGCTACGCGTGTACATGAAGGACATTAACATTGCCGCAGCCACAGCGCTGCAGGCCATCGATAAGATTGGACGTGAGAAGGCCATCAAGGTAGGCGCCAACATCATTATGCCCAACATCACCCCGGGGGTGTACCGCGACAGCTACAAGCTGTACGAGAACAAGCCCTGCACCGACGAGTCAGCCGAGGAGTGCACCGGATGCCTAGATGCGCGCATCACCCTAACCGGCGATGAGATTGGCTACGATGCCTGGGGCGACTCGCAGCACTTCGGCAAGAAGCAGAGGTAGCCGTATCGGCTATCTTTCCCCATTATATCGATCGTGAAGCCAACCCCGAGTGAGGTTTTATACTCTAGTGAAATAAAGTGTAAAACCCCATGTGAGGTTTTGCGTCCGAGTGCTCCAGAATAGAAAACCTCGTGTGAGGTTTTGCTTCCAAGCCGCCTAGAATAGAAAACCTCGTGTGAGGTTTTGCCTCCAAGCCGTCTAGAATAGGAAACCCCGCGTGAGGTTTTGCCTCCGAGCCAGCTAGAGTAGAAAACCTTGAATGAGGTTTTACGTCTAGGCAATCCAGGAAAGGGAACGTGCCGATAGGCAGCATTCCAGCAGAAGAATGGTAGTTCTGCCATCGCCAATTCGACATATATATAAGGTATACGAAGAAAAAGGCTGCTCCGTTTTTGGAAGCAGCCCTTTATGCTAGAAGTACAGGTCGCGTTCGCCCTGCTTTATCTTTTCGAGGCGGGTTACCAGCTCGTCCTTAAACTTGTCGCCATCGAGCTCGGCGATGGTCTCGTCGATGAGGCGCCATCCCTTCTCTGCCGTAGCCGGCGATGCGTAATCTACGATATACTCGGCCAGCGTGAGCACCGCATTAGGCGTACAGAACCGCTTGATGAAGCCGGGAACCGAAAACTCCATGAAGTGCTCCCCGGTCCTACCCCTGCGGTAGCAGGCGGTACAGAACGAGGGGATATACTTATTGTCGAGCAGATCGTCGACTACCTCGGCAAGGCTACGGTCGTCGTTAATCTTAAACTGCTCGCGCTTGAGATCCTGGTTGTCGGGATGCTCCTCCTCGGCGTAGCTGCCAATCTCAAGCTTTGTGCCGCCGTCGAGCTGCGATACGCCAAACTCGAGGGCCGCCTTGCGGATGGACGATGGCTCGCGCGCCGTTAGGATTAGGCCGGTATAGGGTACCGCCAAGCGAAGAATGGCAATCAGCTTCACAAAATCTTCGTCGTTCACCATATACTCGGGCGACACGTTCATAGCCGATGCGTCCTTAATACGGGGGAACGATATGGTATGTGGGCCTACGTTGTAGCACGCCTCTAGGTGGTTGGTATGACGGATAAGCGCCAGCACCTCGTAGCGCCAGTCGTATAGGCCAAAGAGCACGCCAAAGCCGTTATCGTCCAAGCCCACATCCTGCGCACGGTCGAACGCCGTTAAGCGCCAATCGAAGTCGCGCTTAGGTCCCGATAAATGGTAGCGTAGGTAGGTTTCGGGATGGTAGGTCTCCTGGAATATCTGGAAGGTTCCAATACCTGCCTCGTGAACCAGCTTAAAGCCTGCGTGGTCGAGCGGTGCAGCATTCAGGTTAACGCGACGGATCTCGCCGTTACCCTTTTTCACCGAGTAAACGGTGCGTACGCATTGGGCCAAGAACTCGGCATCGTAGCTCTTATGCTCGCCTAGCGAAAGCACAAGGCGCTTCTGCCCTACGCTTTCGAGCGCCTCAACCTCCTTAACGATCTGCTCCTGGGTTAGCGTAACGCGCTTCTGCTCCTTGTTGGTCGATCGGAAACCGCAGTACTGGCAGTTGTTCTGGCAGAGGTTGCCCAGGTAAAGAGGCGCAAAAAGCACCATACGGTTACCGTAAACGCGGCGCTTAAGCTCGCGGGCACCTTCCTTGATCTCCTCTACCAGCACCGGATCGGTGGTTTGAACGAGCACGGCGGTATCGGCAAGCGATAGGCGTTGCTTGTTGAGCGATTTCTGAATAATGGCACGAACCCGCTCTGGCGTTGGCTCAGCGCTATTGATGAAGCTCCATATCTCGTCGGGATCAATAAACGATCTCGATTTTTCGTCTGCAATACGGTATTGCTCTGGGGTAAATTTCATCTCTTTTTATGTTGGTTTTAGAAATTACTGCGGTTCGAAGTTGACGTAGCCGGAAGCATAATAGACTTAATGGCTACCCCTTTGAGCCTACCCACAGGCCCGGTAAAGGCACCAATCTCGTCGGTAGTACCCTCGAGCACCAGCGAGATAACGCTTATAGATCGGTCGGCAAGGGGAAGCCCCTGACGCCCCAAGATAATGTTGGAATGCTTAGAAATAATGATATTGAGCTGCTCTACAGCCCTACGATCGTCGACAACAATGAGTGCTGCCCCAATTCTCTTCTCCATTAGACAAACCTTTGGATTAGACGTTTATGTTATGAGATCCTCGAGCCAGAAAAGACCAGCCCTTCAGATCGGTTGTTGCGCCTCTAGACGCTAAATTTACAATAATGTAGAGGAAAGATGCTAGTTTGACTTCTTCTTTAGCGATCGTTCCTTAACAAAGTAGGCCACCTTTTCCAGCGAGGTAATCATATCGTATCCCTCGTAGTATATGTTATCGGAAAAGTTGATGGGCGTAGAGGTAAAGCTCAGCACGCCTTTTATACCCGCCTTTTCAATTATTCCAGCAAGAACAGGTGCTGCATTGGGCGATGCTGTAATTACTGCAATGGTAATATTCTCGCGCTTAACCACCTCCTCAAATTCGTTAATGCTGTAGCACATCACCCCCGATTGAAAGGTCCCTATCTTCTCGGGATCGACATCGAAAGTAGCCTTAATGTTAAGCTTCGAACGTTTACCATTGAAGTAAGTTGTTATAGCTTTCCCCAAATTACCCATTCCAAGAACTGCCACATTTTGTCCATCCTTACTATCGAGGATACGCGAGATAAGATCAATTAGTTCTTTAACATCATACCCTTTTTTTGTCATACTAGAGAAGCCAATCAGCATCAAATCGCGACGAACCTGAACGGCTGTATTGCTATGCAAATTAGCCAACTCGTGCGAGTATATATGCGTTTTGCCATTAGAGAGGCAATTAAAAAGTGTACGTCGATATTCACTAAGCCTTTCAATGGTTTTTTCTGGCAACTTCATAAATCAATTTTATAAAAAAGAGCAATAAAAAGATTCAACACAATCGAACAAAAGCTAGCTCGACAACATAATACATTAGAATATTAGCTAACTTTGAAGATAGGCGCAATATATGAAAATTTCGACAATGTTGTTATCTCATTCACAATGTTAAACAGAAAAATTGGCACTAGAAAGTGCATTGCGCTTACTAAAAAAACAGAAGATGGAAAACCAACTCTATACTATAGATAAGCACAAGTGCGTGACATGCTATGCCTGCATTAGGGCATGCCCCGTAAAGGCAATTGAAGTTGGACAAAACAACGAAAACCTTCAAATCATAAAGGAGCGCTGCATTGGATGTGGGCTCTGCGAAGAAGCATGCCCGGTAGATGCCATCAGCTATAGGAAGTCTATTGAGGAATGCTTTGCGCTTATCAATTCGGGAGGGCTAGTAGCAGCACTTTGCGAGCCATCCATCTCGGCAGAGTTTCCTGACATTACCGACTATCGTAAGTTTTCGCAAATGCTTCGTGCCGTTGGTTTCACCAACGTTTACGAGGTTTCGTTTGGAGTTGACTTAGTTGCAAAAGAGTACAACAGCCTCCTAAAAGAGTTTAGGGGCAAATACTTTATAACCTCGTTATGCCCGTCGATGGTATCGCTGGTCGAAAAGTACTACCCCGAACTAGTTCCAAACCTTGCCCCTATAGCCACTCCCATGGTAGCCTCGGCTAAAGTGGTAAAGCTTATACACTCCAACAAAATCAAGGTTGTTTACATTGGTCCATGTGTAGAGAGCAAGAACGAAGCCAAGCGCTATCCTGGTCTAGTAGACGCTGTAATTACCTTTAGGGAGCTGCGCGAAATCTTCGACGACCTCAATATCAAAGAAACTACGCTGGAATACTCCGACTTTGACGCACCCTTTGGAGCAGAAGGAGAACTCTACCCCATTAGAACAGGCTTTTTGGAAGCCGCAAACATTTCGCAAGAGCTGCTTACCGGCGAAATAACAACCGTATCGGAAAGTACAAACCTCATTAGCATGCTCGACTCGTTTGAGCGAAACATTGACAATATAAAAAGCCATTTTAACTGCTTCATGTGCCATGGCTGCCTAATGGGCCCAGGTACAACTAAGGGGAGAAACTACCAAATGCGACGATCGGATGTAATTAAGTTTGCCCGAAAAAGAATCCAATCTCTAAACCGAGATGAATGGCACGAAAATCTAAGAAAGTTCAAGTACATATCCCTAAAAACATCATTTAGCGAAGACAACCAACGAATAGATTATATCCCCGACAACATCGCTGAAGACATATACCGCGAGATCAACAAGGACCTAAAAAGTCCCAATCTAGACTGTAAGGCTTGCGGATTCAACTCGTGCAAAGAGATGGCCATTGCCTGCTATTGCGGTCTATCAACGCCAGATATCTGTCTGCTAAGCAATAAAAAAACTATTGCTAAACAGCGTCACATGCTAAAGCAAGAAGCCGAAAAGTACACAAAAACAAGGGAAGCACTTATCGAATCGGAAGCACAAGCCAATCAAGCAAGAATAGTTGCCCAAGAAGCACAGGATAGCCTTTACGCAACCATTCGAAAGCTTCCTTTTGGGGTGGTATTTGTTGACAAGGCCTTAAAAATCACCTACTCAAACGAAAGTTTCGTAGAGCTACTAGGCGAAGATGCTATGGAAATAAACGAGGTTGTTCCTGGGCTGATTGGAGCACAGGTAAAATCGCTTCTACCGAAAGATATCTACAACCAGTTTCACCTTGTTACCCACAACCCCAACGAAAGCGTCAACAAAGACTTCAAGTACAAAGAGCGGTTACTCAACGTCCAAATTTTCAGCATGGGGAAAGGGAATCTTGTTGGTGGAATCTTTAGAGACCTAATGATGCCCGAAATACAAAAAGAAGAAATAATAAGACGCATAACAGAGGTAATCGACAAAAACCTTTCTATTGTTCAAAAGATAGGATTTCTGCTTGGCGAAGGTGCAGCGGAATCGGAACGCATGCTGAACTCCATAATCAAGACCTTTAAGCAAACACCCAAGGAGGAAGATCTTTAGACAAATTATACCATGAACAACTTTCCTTTCTTCATAGAAGTAGCATGCAGCCAAAAATCGCACTTTGAAGAGCGTATTTGCGGCGATGTGTTTCTCTCAAAAAAAACAGAAGGCAAACAACGTGTTGTAGCAGCACTCTCGGATGGTATGGGACATGGGGTAAAAGCAAACATCTTAGCAACCCTAACCTCTACAATGGCGCTAAGCCTTACCGAAGAGCATAAAAACCCCAACTCCATTGCCCACATAATAATGAAAACGCTGCCCATTTGCAGCCAGCGGCAGATCAGCTACTCAACCTTTACCATTGTAGACATTGATCTTAACAAAGATGTATCAATAATTGAATTCGACAACCCACAAACCCTAATTCTAAGAGGAAAAGAAATATTTGAGCCAGAATGGCACTGTATTGTCACCGAAGGCGAACGCCGAAAAATCAACAAAGAAATACTAACCTGCAACTTCGACCCGCAGAAAGAAGATCGAATCGTATTCTGGTCGGATGGGATAACCCAAAGCGGCATAGGCTCTGACGACTACCCCACAGGCTGGGGAATTAAGAATGCCATAAAGTTCGTGCATAAAATAGTCTCATCAGAGCCTCAAATATCAGCCCAAAAGTTAGCCTCAAAGTTGGTCAACATGGCAGCCGTAAACGACGAGGGTTTGCTTAAAGACGACACATCATGCGTGGTTATTTACTTTAGAACGCCTAGGAAACTGCTGGTTTGCTCAGGGCCACCTTTTAACCCCGAAAACGACTCAATATTAGCCAGCAAAATCAAAGAGTTTGAAGGAAAAAAGGCAATATGTGGAGCAACAACTGCCGATATTGTATCGCGCGAGTTCCGACTACCCATTGTTGACAACATCACCTCCAATGACCATGAGCTACCACCAACATCGTCTATGCGGGGGGTTGATTTAATTACGGAAGGAATACTCACGCTTAGCAAAACATTCCTCCTTCTCGACAGGTACAGCGACAAATCCCCCCTTAGCAACGGACCAGCCGACGAACTTGCCAAGCTAATACTTGATAGCGACGAAATAACCTTCATTGTTGGTACGCGAATTAACGAAGCAAACCAAGACCCCAGACTTCCGGTTGAACTTGAGATGAGACGCTCGCTGATTAAGCGAATTAAGGATCTACTCGAGCAAAAATACCTAAAGGAAGTTGACGTAGAATTTATCTAATGGTTCCCCAATAGTAAGCATATTGGCAGAGAACAAAAAACGCCGGTCAAAGCCGGCGTTAGTTTTTTCATCGGGTAGCAAAAAACAGCATTCCTAAATAGGAAGATTATCCACCTTTGCCTCTATCACTTTTTCAACATCATCCGGCAAGTTAGAGAAAAAGTCAAATCCCGTTTTTGATTCGACATCGTCTACCGATACTCGATAGTTATACCACGATTTGCTAGAGGCTGTTTGATCGTTTGGCATCCATATAGCAATTGTCCGAGTCTTGGCATCTGCCCTTACAACATCATTTTCCCCATTCATCAGAATAATTGCAACCTTCCATGTGTACTTAGGAACAACAACTTCTTCATTCCCTACTTTTTCTTTATACCCATAGCGACCTGAGCCTCCAACTCCATTAGGTCCTGCTATTATATAAAGTTCGTTCCCTTTACTAGCAACGTATCTGCAGTAGTTCTCAAAATCGGCCCAAGTCTTTTGATTATTCTCAGGAGCCTGAGGCATCATATTGGTCATCAAAAAAGTTGCTGAGTTATCACTTATAGAAAGAGTTCGGTCAGCCGAAGGACAGATATGTCCCCTATCAAAACCAGAACCACTATAGCTACGCTCATTTACCATTATCCAAGAAGAAGGTAAAGACAGGTCTGCCCTAAAATCATCTTGCCTATCAATAGGACCAATCCAAGCCGTGCTTAAATGCCAGCTTACCCAATTTGCCGTTCTCTTCGCATTATTGTACGATAGAGCATACTGGTCTTTTACCATTAAGTAGTTATCTGCACTAGCAATGCTATTCGTGGCACTGGAAGGATTGCCCATTGCCAAATGATCGCCCTTAACTGAAGGTCCAATGGGTATAGGTTTTGAAGCATCTTCTTGCCCCTCGTGAATATAGCACGAGGACAACAATAACATGCTAATCAACAGTATCGAAACTTTTTTCACTTCGAATAAGAGTATATAGTCAATTATAAATTACGTGCACAACAGCCCTTCAAAATTAACAATAAGTAAAAAACAAAATATTTATTTACTTAAAATTAACCAAATCACATTTTTTATATAACTTTATGGCCTTTTCCTCTTCACTTTTTTGGAGCAAAGGCATACAAAAAAACGAAAGGAATAGACGCATAACAAACTGTAATATAAGAAAAAGTTAGCTGGTACTATGAGGGTTCGATTAGCGCTGCTAGGGATTTTGTCTCTGGCATTTTTTATCAGTGGTTGCTACCTCGACAAAGAAAATGACGAGAATGCACCACAAGTTGGAATTATAAAAGTTAATATTCTTCCAGATGCAACAAATGTTATTCCGGACAGCCTTTCTGTGGAAATCAAAAAAAGTTCAGGAGAGATTGTAAAAAGCTACAGTAAAACATCAGAGATTCCTAGCAGTGGAGTCTCACTCCCCATTGGGGACTACGATATAAGCGTAATTCCGACCAATAAGAAAAAGCCCCTTTTTGACAGGCCGCTTTATCAAGGATCGAGCACCACTACAGTTTCGTACAACTCGACCAATTCGGTTAACATCAACCTGAAACAAAGTAACTTTTGCGTAGGGATAAACTATTCCGACAAGTTTAAAGCAGAAGCCACCAATTACTCTACCATAATTACCGATGCACAAGGCGCTCTCGCCTACACCAGCACCGAAACGCGGCTCGGATTCTTTGCAGCCGGACCTATAACCATAACCACCACCTACACCGACAGCAAAGGGGTAAAGCAAACAATTGTGCGCAGCATTGCAGCTTCAGATCCCAGCATTGCTCCCGCTTCGAAGCTTATAGCCATCATAAAGCTTCCGAATGAAGATGTAGCAGGCGACCTTACAGGATACTACCAAAATGCATCAGGAAAAACGGGCATTGAGCTAAAAAAGGCCCTATCTACAATAATCACCACAGGCTACATTGCGAAAACATACAACGATTTATGGGAAGCCTATAAAATTGGCGATATCCGTAAAGATGGAACAGGTGCCATTTGGGATATCTACTCCGACATTCCTTCTGGGAAAGCCCCATACCTATACCAACCAGGACAAGATCAGTGCGGATCGTACAGCGGAGAAGGCAGCTGCTACAATAGGGAACACACAATTCCTAAAAGCTGGTTTAACGATGAAATGCCTATGTACTCCGACTACCTACACATTCTCCCTACCGATGGATATGTTAACGGAAGAAGAAGCAACTACCCCTACGGAGAAGTAGGAACTGCTACATGGACCTCTAAGAATGGGAGCAAGCTTGGTAGCGCAAAAAGCACGCTAGGCTATAGCGGAACAGTATTCGAACCTATTGAAGCCTACAAAGGAGACATTGCCCGCATATACTTCTACTTTGTAACAAGGTACGCAGATAAGCTTAAAGCGTACGACAACACAGGTAAAACCGAAGAGGTTTTTAATGCCAACGACTACGGTCTCGACAAGTGGGTTGTAACAATGATGCTCCGTTGGAGCAAAAACGACCCAGTTAGCCAAAAAGAGATTGAAAGGAACAACAAAGCTGAAGCATTCCAAAAGAATCGCAACCCTTATGTAGATCACCCCGAATTTCTAGAGATGATATGGGGAAGCACCTCGACTCTAGCACCATCAAAGGCAGCTGGGGTAAAGTACATCTACATTACAGCAAAGTAGCGAGCCCGAAATCAAATTAAAAATCAAAATAGCACGTATTATGAGAATGTTAATCACCCTAATTATTTCGCTATTCGTATCGCTGAGCGCGATGGCCGATATTAGCGTCATAAAAGGAAGGATTGTAGACTCGAAAACCAAGAAAGCGGTTGCTGGTGTTTCTGTTAAGATATCAACAGGAGCAAGCACCACCTCCAACTCTCAGGGAGTTTTCGAATTAGGCAACGTACTACCCGGAAGCGGAGTACTTTCTATTACAGGATCACAAATTGTCAGCAAGACGATGGAAGTATCCGTTAATCAAGACCAGATGGTAGACTTAGGCGACATTCCCGTTCAGATGGTAAGCGCACAAGACGAAACCGCAATCTTGCTTGACGAAACAGAGGTTGCTGACGATGAGGGAGGCGCTCAAAACGTATCTTCGCTCCTAGCATCATCGGACGATGTGTACTTTACCAACTTCGGTTTCAAGTTTGGAGCCATGCGCTTTAACCTTCGTGGTTACGACCAAGACAACTTCACCACCTACATCAACGGTATCAACTTTAACAGCACCGAGCGCGGAAACTTCCAGTACTCGTCTATTGGAGGATTGAACGATGCCGTTAGGAATAGGGATGCCGGAAACGGATTGGAAATGACCGCGTACTCGTATGGAAATATTGGTGGGGCCTCTAACATTGACCTAAGACCAAGCCACCAGGCAATTGGTGCAAAGGCCAGCATCGCCTTTGCAAACAGAGCTTACACTACCCGAGCAATGGCTACCTACTCTACAGGTATCCTTAAGAATGGATGGGCCTTTACCGCTTCTGGATCGCAGCGCTGGGCTAAAGAAGGAAATATTGAGGGAACCTACTACAACAGCTGGGCATACCTTTTCAGCGCCGAAAAGATTTTTAATAGCCGCCATAGCATTTCTATCTCAACCTTTGGCTCGCCTACCGAAAGAGGAACCAGCGCAGGTAGCGTACAGGAAGCCTACGACCTTGCCGGAGATAATCTTTACAACCCAAACTGGGGATACCAAAACGGTGAAAAGCGCAATGCAAGAATTGTGGTATCATTCGAGCCTACAGTGCTCCTATCGTACGAGTGGAAAATTAGTCCGCTAACCACCCTAAATGCAGGTATTGCCGGACGTATGAGCATGTACAAGAAGAGCGGACTAAACTGGTATAACGCCAACGACCCCCGCCCAGACTACTACAGAAAGCTTCCTAGCTACGAAACAAATCCGCAAACAGCCCAAGAGTTGGCTAACATATGGAGAACCAACAAGAGCATTCGTCAGATTGACTGGGACGACCTTTACGAAGTAAACAGAAGCCAAGGCGGCGACTTACGCTCAATTTACATTGTAGAAGACCAGCACAACGACTTTAAGGAGCTAACCTTTAACGCTACCCTTAATAGTAAGGTGAACGACAACATTACAATGATTGGTGGCGTTGAAGCCCGCAGCTACGTTGGCGCACACTACAAAACCATCAACGACTTGCTGGGTGGAAAGTACTGGCTAGATATCGACCAGTTTGCAGAGCGCGACTTCCCCGACAACCCTAACATGCTACAAAACAACCTAAACAACCCTAACCGTAAAGTTGGCGTTGACGACACCTTCGGCTTCGACTACGACCTTCACTCTACATCGGCAAACGGTTGGATTCAGGGAGTAATGAGCTACCAAAAGCTGGAGCTTTCGGCTGGCGTAAAGTACACCTTCAACTCGTTCTACCGCAACGGTAACATGATGAATGGACGCGCTCCTCAGAACTCGTTCGGAAAAGGAACCACGCACACCTTTAACGACATTTCTGGAAAGATTAACGCCCTATACAAGCTAACCGGGAAGCATTTTATTACGCTTAACGCCCTATACGAAACCCGCTCTCCATTGGCATACAACGCCTACGTATCGCCTCGCATCAAGGATACCCGCATCCCCGATATGAAGAACGGCAAGATCCTATCTACCGACCTTGGCTACATTTTTAACTACGGTATTGTAAAAGGTCGCGTTACCGGATACTACACCCAATTCAACGATCAAATCGAGATCAACAACTTCTACCACGATGGATACCAAACCTTCGTTAACTACATCCTAACCGGGGTAGATAAGGAGCACACGGGCGTTGAATTCGGCCTATCATCTAAAGTAACCTCGCAAGTTACCATCGAATTCCTCGGAAACGTTGGAAAGTACACCTACAAGAACAACCCCGATGGTACCACCAGCTACGAGAATGGCAGCAAAGCCGACACCCAACAACCCGTATTCTACGATGGCTACAAGGTTAGCGGCCAACCTCAAACAGCCCTTAGCCTTGGCGTTAGCTACTTCCATCCTAAGATGTGGTTCTTCGACACCAACGTAAACTACTACGACAACAGCTACATCGACCTAACTCCTGTTCGTAAGGAAAAGAGCATCATGGCCAAGTACGACACCCAAGAGAAGTTCAGCAGCAACGTTGTTTGGGATGCCTCAATCGGCAAGCTAATCTACTTCAAGAATAGGACATCGCTCAACATCAACCTATCGGTTCAAAACATCCTAAACAACACGGATATTAAGACCGGTGGATTCGAGCAGGGCCGATACGACACGGATGGAAATGTAAGCAAGTTCCCTGGCAAGTACTTCTACCTGCAAGGGGTTAACTTCTTCCTAAACATTGGATATAAATTCTAATTAACCTCCAACAAGAACAACGATGAAAAAGATAGCAAATATACTAGCCGTACTTTGCGGGCTTTTCGTAGGATTCTCGGGATGTACCCCCGAATTCGACGAGCCACCTGCCAAAACGTACACGTACGACAAGGCGGCTACGCATACCATAGCGCAGTTTAAGGCCAAGTACAACACCAACTTTGCCCAAATTACCGAAAACGTAATCCTGAAAGGGGTTGTAAACGCTACCGACGAGTCGGGCAACATCTACAAGAAGCTCTACCTGCAGGACGAAACTGGAGGCATCGAGATCTCGTTGGATGCAACCAGCCTGTACACCCACTTTAAGGTAGGCCAGGAGATCTTTATCGAATGTCAAGGCCTTTACGTAGGCAAGTACGGCGGAGTTCTTCAAATCGGATACCCCTACCTGAAAAATGGCGAAGAGGCCATTGGTAGAATGCCCCAAGCAATCGCCTTCAGCCACATATTCCGTAACGGAAATCCCGACAAGACGGTTGCCCCTATTGTTGTAAACTCCATTGGCGAGCTAACCGAAAGCATGCTCGACAAGCTGATTACCATCAATGGCATATTCTTTACCAACGGAGGCGTGGAGAAGTTTGCCTCGAAGGAGTCAACCTACCCAACCTCTCAGGAGTTCACCGATTCTAAAGGGGTAAAAGGCATTGTATACACCAGCGGATACGCCCGTTTTTCGCAGGATTTGCTACCTAAGGGACTCGGCAGCGTAACCGCCATTCTATCGGCCTACAACGGCAAGTGGCAGCTCATCATTAGAGATCGTAAGGACATTGGCACCTTCGACCCTAGCGTAACCGAGCCTCCAAAACCTCCGGTTTACGACGGAAATGCAACCCATACCATTGCCCAGCTAAAGGAGAAGTACAATAGCGATCTTGTAGAGATTACCGAGAATGTGGTAATCCGAGGCATCGTTACCAGCTCCGACCAAACCGGCAACATCTACAAGAAGATCTACATCCAGGACGAAACCGGAGCCATCTCCATCGGAATTGACGGCAAGGATCTGTACAGAACCTACAAGCCCGGACAGGAAGTTTTTGTAGAATGTAAGGGGCTGCACGTTGGCAAGTACGGTGGAGTTCTCCAAATTGGGGCAATCTACAACGGTAAAATTGGCCGTATGACCGAAGCCGCTGCTACCAGCCACATATTTACCAAGGACGCCACCCTAAAACCTGTGGCCCCTACCGTAAACGACATCCCAAGCTTAACGGCCAACATGGTAGACAAGCTGGTAACCTTTAAGAACCTAACCTTTACCAATGGCGGAGTAAACACCTACGCCAAGGATAAGGTTAACACTTCAGAAGAGCTTAAGGATGCCAACGGAAACTCAATTATAGCGTACACTAGCGGATACGCCACCTTTGCCAGCACCACTCTACCAACAGGCCCCGTAACCATTACGGCAATCCTGTCGCAGTACAACGGCACTTGGCAATTACTCATCATCGATACCAAAGATGTTGTAAAATAAAGCTAACTTTAAGCCCGCCATTACGGCGGGCCATAAATAGTTATTTAACCCACTTAAAAACAAAAAAATGAAGACAAAACTATTTGCACTTGGCCTTTGCGCCGTGGTTGCCTTCGCTTCTTGCTCGAAGGATGATGACAAAGAGCAAGCAAAACTTAAAGGTGCCCTTACGTTATCTGAAAGCTTTACTGCAAAGCAAGGAACATCTGCTGAGAAAAACGGATGGACAATTCAAAAGGTTACTGGCGACTTAAACTGGACAATCAACCTATCAGAACAGGGAACATACGCACAAGCTACTGCCTATAAAGCTACAGCTGGAAGCTATGAAACATGGTTGGTTTCTCCTGCCCTTAACGTTAGAGATGCTAAAGAGAAAAAAGTAAACTTTGATCTTATGTACACTTACTTCAATGCAAGTTCAACGCTTGAAGTTTATGTAATGACAGACTCGATCGTTACCAAGAGCACAAGTACAAAGGTAGATCTTAAGATTCCTGTAGGAACCGACACCCGATACGGATGGTACAATCAAACTATTGATTTAACCCCATACGTTGATAAAGGATATGTTTACATTGGTTTCAAGTATACCGGTACCGATGTTGCCAACAGCACCTACTGCGTAGACAACTTCAAGTATAACGCTACCTACAAGAAAGGTGAGCTAGTAACGACTCCTTTAGATGTAACTGAAATCACCAGCGGAGTTATTGACAGCTCTCTTGTTTGGGTAAAAGGTTATGTTGTTGGAGTAGCTGTTTCAAGCCCATCATACGCTCTAGTAACAAGCGGATTTACAAGCGCACATGGTACCAATATCGTTCTTGCACCTACCGCTAATGAAACTGACATCAACAAGTGTATTCCAGTAGCACTACCTACCGGACCAGTTCGTACCGAGATTAACCTATTCAACGGAACTGCTGTACCTGCTGTAGGAAGCCAAATTTCGGTAAGAGGTACTTTTGTTAAGTACTTTAGCAAACCTGGAATCAAGAACGTTGCAGAGTATAAGAAGTAACGAGAAAAATAATCCCTTTAAAAGCCGCCCCACTCCGGGGCGGCTTTTTTTTGCGCCATATAGGCCCCACTCCGACAGCCCCACAGGGCAAGCCAATGCGCATACGCCAAACCAACAACCTCCAACGCCAAGCTGGAGGCAAGAACACCCAAACTCACCATCACAAGCGCCAAACAGACAGCAATAAACGTCAAACTAGAGATAAAGAATACCAAACTGGAATCGTAAAACGCCAAACTGACAGGCTTAAACACCAAACTGGCGGTACAGAGCGCCAAACTGACAGCCGCCAGAGCCAAACCGACGAAAAGCACCACCAAATGGCGAAAAAGAAATAGCTTGTCTTTAAAACATTTGGCAGAATGTATTTTACATATTGCATTTATTTTTATTTTTACCGTTAATTAACTATTTAAACTTAACCTATGAAACAAAGTAACACGTTAGCAGACCAACTTGGTCGATCTCGTAACACCGTTACCGTGATTACCTGCAACCCTGAAATTCGTGAGGAGCTAAAAAAGTTTGGCTACACCGACGAACGCCTAGATCTAGGCATGACAATGCTCACCGCCGTAGAATCGTTCTTCGAAAAGCAAAAGAAGGAACAGGCCGAAGCGTATGCCGCTACAAAAGCCTACCAGGAAAAGAAAGCTTACGTAGAAGATTTTTATCGTAAAGACATTAAGCTGCTTCGTATTCCGGCAAGAAGCAATCCTGAACTAAGCAAGCTGCTTCCCGCCTTCGTAGAAACCGACAATCTTAACGAGCTGTTAAAAACCGGATTGGTTGTATACCAAAACTTGGTAAACAACCCTAACCTTGCAGCTTCGCTCCTGCAAATTGGCCGTAAACCCGCAGATTTTACACAAAAGATCGAGGACATGAAGGAGCTAACTACGCTCTACAACCAGCACGACAAGGAATTTGCAGAATCGGTTACGGCTACCGACATCCGCAATAAAGAATTTGAAGAGCTGCAGGCCTACTGCAAAGACCTCCGCACCGTTGCCAAGATTGCACTGGAAAACAAGCCCGCCCTTAAACGGCTGGTCGACGAGCTGTAGCCGCACAACGCATACAGGAAAGGAGGGCCGGACGCCCTCCTTTTTTCGTACCACCCGGCATCGTACAAAAATTTGCAGCAGCCCCAAAAATTCTTGCATACGCCCCTCTCCCCTACAAATATTATTGCTACTTTAGCGTCCTTTCTCCTTTAAAAAGCTTAAAAAAATAGTAAGGGGTACACAACACAGAACGGCTACTGGCAGCCGCTTCAACAAAAAAGGTTAACGCTCAAAAAAAGACGAATTAGTAATGCTAAAAAGACTGGCTAGAGGTGCAGCATCCCTAATCATGCTCGCCATTGCAACCACAACGGTACTTGCACAAAACGAAAATCAGCGGTACGCGGTAAAAGACCACGGAATACCCGCCTACCCCGACCCCATTCGGTTCGAGCAGCCCGACGGCAAAACGGTAACGCTTACCCTAAAGGGCGACGGTGCCCTCCACTGGGCCGAAACCGAAGACGGCTACAAGCTGGTAAAAAACTCCAAAGGCTTCTTTTGCTACGGTGTTGCCGATGCCAGCAAGGGCATGGTTCCCTCTAGCGTAGCGGCCACCGACATTGCCGCACGTAGCACCT
Organism: Acetobacteroides hydrogenigenes; assembly: GCF_004340205.1. Lineage (NCBI taxonomy): Bacteria > Pseudomonadati > Bacteroidota > Bacteroidia > Bacteroidales > Rikenellaceae > Acetobacteroides > Acetobacteroides hydrogenigenes. The sequence continues at coordinate 19,570 of NZ_SLWB01000007.1, read as the reverse complement.
CCGAAAAAGCATTCGTAAGCAGCCTAAGCCGTACCATCCAGTACAGCCCAAGCCTGATACAGCAGCGCCAAATGGCGCCCAAGGGCTTCCTAAAGAGCAGCAGCGCTCCCCAAAAAGCATTTCCAACATCAGGAAGCCGAAAGCTAATAGCCATTCTGGTAAACTTCTCCGATGTAGGCATGCGAAGAAGCAAGGATGAATTCAACAACCTATTCAACCAAAAGGGGTACGCAACCAACGGGTCAACAGGCAGCGTTGCCGACTTCTTTGCCGACAACTCGTTTGGCAAGATGGCGCTTACGGTTGATGTTGTAGGCCCCTACACCGTATCCAACCCCATGTCGTACTACGGTGGCAACAACAGCAACGACCAGGACTCGAACCCCGACGAGATGGTTGCAGAAGCCGTTGCCTTGGCCAATGCCGATGTCGACTTCTCGCAGTACGATAACGATAAGGATGGGGTTGTTGATGGCGTTTACGTCCTATTTGCTGGCTACGGAGAAGAAGCTGGTGCGCCCGCCGATGCCATCTGGTCGCATGCCTGGGAAGTTTACCCTGCGGTAACCTATGATGGAGTAAGAATATCCTCCTACTCCTGCTCGCCCGAACTTATGAACAATGCCCAAAGCAACCCCAACGCCATCATTACCCCAATTGGCGTTATCTGCCACGAGTTTTCGCACGTATGTGGCCTACCCGACTACTACGATACCGATTACGAGAAGTCTAATGGTCAGGCGCCCGCACTCGGCAAGTTCGACCCCATGTCGTCGGGTAGCTGGAATAACTACGGCAAAACCCCTCCATTCCACAACAGCTACTCAAGGGCCATGGTCGGCTGGGGTACGCTCAAGGGGTTTGAGCAAAAAAAGAGCAACACCCTGCTCCCCCACCATAGCTCGAGCATAGGCTACAAGGTTTCCAACAAAACCGACGAGTACTACATCTTCGAAAACCGACAAAAGACAAAGTGGGATGCCTACATCCCCGGACATGGCATGGTGGTATACCACGTAACCTACGACGCAAATCGGTGGTACCAAAACACCATTAACAACGACCCGACTAAGGAGTACTTCCAGCTAGTTGATGCCGGAACCGAACAGAATAAGGCATCGTCGCCATTCCCTGGCACGTTGGGCAAGAATTCGTTTACAACCTACACCACGCCATCCTTCAAAAACTGGGATGGAACAGGGTTAAACATGCCACTGCTAAACATTACCGAAACAGCTGAAGGAAACATCACGCTCGATGCAAAAACGGTGCAGTACGTTACCTTTAACGTAAAAGAAGGAACGCTTGCCCTAGCCGATGCTCAGATTAGCATCAACGGTAAAACCTACAGCACAAACGCGAATGGAAGCGTTCAGGTAGAGGTTTCGCTTCTTGGAAGCAGGGATTACGTGGTGTCGAAAGTTGGATACACCAACAGCACTGGCACCATCGGCACCGATGATGACACCACCATAGACGTAAGCTTACTAGGAAATGGCGATCCTAAGTATATTAAATTGATGAATGGCGCTGATCCGATATCGAACGTAAAGGTTACCCTCTACGGCAACACGCTTACCTCCGATGCTAACGGAAACGTTCAAATTCCGCGAGCATCAACAGCTACAATCCAGCCAACCGTTGAGTTTAGCGCCAACAACAAATTCAGCCACAGCATAACGCTAAGCACTACAGAGAACACAACGATTGTCAACTACCAAAAAATTGTAGTAAGTAAAAAAAGCCGTATTGGGGAAATTACCACAGCTAGCATAGATGCCAACATTTATGCAAATGTAGCCTTAACCAACACCAACGAAACCTCGTTCTACATTCCTATGGCTAAGCAGCAGATTGTCTACTACTCCGCTACGCTTAATGGGAATGCTACATTTAGCGGAACCTTAGGACAGTCAACCGCCTCTGCTGATACCATAAAGCTTTGGTATAACGTATACAATGTTTACACCGCTCAAGGATCTAATATGATTCCAGGGATAGTGGTTAACGGATCAAATGGAGAGAAGTACACCTCCAACGGACAAGGCCTATTCACCGTTTACATCCCAATAAAAACAGAAGGCATTACGTTCACGGTAAGTTCTGATAAGTACCATTCGACAAGTAAGTACCTTAACAACCTTACAAGCACCAACAGTAAGCTAGCTTTAGAATTGGTAAGCCGGATAGAAGACGAGCAATTCTCTATCGCCCCTAATCCGACTACCTCATCTCGCTTTTTTGTGTACAGTAAGGCAGAAAATGCAACCGTATTTATCTACAACTTTAAGGGAGCACTGATTCATAGCCAGGATATATCAACAGGAATGAATCAGATACAAAATAGAGCCATCACCAAAGGCTTTTACATTGCCAAAATAAAAACCAAGGAGGGAGCTGAGGAAACAAAGAAAGTCATAATTCTCTAGCCTCAAAACCTTATATAAAATAGCATACAACCATGAGAAAGCTACTAATAGGCCTTATTGCACTACTGCTGGTCTACACATCAACGGCACAAGAGAAAAAGTTTGCCGTTTACGGAGTTGCCTTTTACAACCTCGAAAACCTTTTCGACACCAAGAAGGATTCAATTATTAACGACGAGGAGTACACCTCGGAAGGAGCTAACGCTTGGGACGAGAACAAGTACAAGAATAAGCTCAACAACATGGCCTACGTCCTCAACCAGCTAGGAGGGAAATACCTACCTCAAGGACCAGCCGTTATAGGTGTTTCCGAAGTCGAGAATAGAGGGGTATTGGAAGACCTAGTTAAAACCAACGAATTCGCCCAACGTGGATACGGGATCGTACACTACGACTCTCCAGACTTCCGAGGTATAGACGTGGCGCTACTCTACAACCCAAAGCTATTCACCGTCGAATCTAGCAAAGCAATCCCCTTTAAGGTTACCGATAACCCTAACTTTAAAACTCGCGACCAGTTGCTGGTAACAGGATACCTTGCCGGAGAAAAGATCCATGTAATCGTAGCCCACTGGCCATCGCGTCGCGGTGGAAAACAAAGCGACTACCGCGAACGTGCAGCCGCCCTCGGCAAAACCATCATCGACTCGCTCTACAAGGTCGATCCTAACTCCAAGGTATTCTACATGGGCGACCTCAACGACGATCCGTTTGATAAGAGCGTATCCAAGGTTATTGGTGCTAAACGAAACCAAGCAGATGTAGAAAAAGGGGGTATGTTCAACCCTTTTTGGAACATTCTCGATAGCGGCGTAGGCTCACTAGCCTACAATGGCTCATGGAATCTATTCGACCAGATAATGGTATCGAACAACCTAGTAGGAACCGACAGAACCAACCTAAAATTCTGGAAAGCAGAAGTCTTTAACAAAGACTTTCTTATCAACCAAGACGGTCAATTCAAAGGATATCCTAAGCGAACCTTTTCGAAGGGTATCTGGTTAAATGGATATAGCGATCACCTTCCAACCATCGTTTACCTACTAAAACAGCAGTAAGTATGAAGCAGATCTTTAAAGCACTTGTTATTGTAGGATTAGTATCATTCTGCAGTACAGCATCAGCACAACAAGGGAATATTAGCCTACCGCAACCCACAACAAGCGGAGGTATGCCCCTAATGGACGCTTTAAAGAATAGGGAAACTACTCGAAGCTTTAAGCAAGATGAGCTACCGTTGCAAGTGCTTTCAAACTTACTGTGGGCAGCCAACGGTATTAACCGTCCAAACGGCAAGCATACAGCGCCAAGCTCTATGAACTATCAGGAAATAGACATTTTTGTTGCTCTAAAAAGCGGAATATACAAGTACGACATCAAAGGTAACAATCTTACCCTGGTTGTTCAGGGCGACCACAGATTAGAAACCGGGAAGCAAAGCTTTGTTGGCGAAGCACCTGTCAACCTAATTTACGTTGCCGACTTTTCTAGAGTTCCCAAAGGCGGAACACCAGAGCAGATAAACGCATCGTATGCCAACTGCGGATTTATTGCGCAGAACGTTTACCTATTCTGTGCTTCCGAGAATCTTGGCTGTGTAGTTCGGGGCTACTTCGATTCTAAAGTCCTTTCTAATGTAATGAATTTGCAGCAACAGCAAAAAGTAATCCTTACCCAAACGGTAGGATACAAAAAATAGCACTAAAAAAGTAGAGGGTATCCCAAAAAAGAGAGGGTACCCTCTCTTTTTACCCATTTACGAGCATTCCATCCCAAAGAGTAGAATCATCCCCGAATTGTTGCAATGGCCTCTTTAACATGGCTACTTGCAGAGAATGCAGAGTTAAAAATTTTCCTTATTACACCCTCTTTGTCTACAACAAAAGTTACCCGCCCTGGAAGTAATCCAAACAGCATTGAAGGAACCTGTAGCAGCTCCCTTACGGCCGCCTTTTCATCAGATAACAACCTATATGGCAAGCTGTACGACTTCTTAAACCTCTTATGCACCTCTCTACTATCAGAGCTTACGCCAAATACCTCAAAGTTGTTTTCAACAAAATCATAGTAAGCATCTCGAAAGGCACAGGCCTCGCGTATACATATGGGAAGACTATCCTGAGGGTAGAAAAAGAGCACAAAATTTTTCTTTCCAATAAGAGAAAGAGACGAAAACGCCTTTCCGTCCTGATCAAGGAGCGTAAATTCTGGTATTTTATCACCTACCTTCATAACAGCGAGTGTTTTTTGATTCTCACAGTAAAAACAATCTGAAACGCCTTTTGTTGTGCTCCAAAACCAGCACAAAAAAAGGAGCCCGAAAGGGCTCCTTATATAAGCAGTAAACAGCTATTCCTATCGGTTTTCGTACTCTGCAAGGATTTCGCGAACACCCTCGGGCGAAACACGACCATATACCTTCTCTCCAATTGTTACAACAGGTGCTAAACCACATGCACCAACGCAACGAAGGCAGCTTAGTGAAAACTTACCATCGGGGGTAGTTTCTCCTACCGGAATATTAAGAGCACGCTTAAATTCATCTAGCACCTTCTCTGCTCCACGTACGTAGCAAGCAGTACCGGTACAAATTGAGATTGGGTACTTCCCCTTTGGAATCATATTGAAGAACGAGTAGAAGGTAACCACTCCGTATACTTTTGCAACCGAGATGTTAAGCTCAGTAGCAATTACCTCCTGAACTTCGGCAGGCAGATATCCAAATTCTTCTTGGCATTTATGAAGAACGTTGATTAATTCGCCTTCATCGTTACGAAAGTTCTTACAAATTGACTTAATCTTATCGAGTTGGCTTTGCTTAAGCTCTAACTTTATATGTGACATGGTTTGGTATCCTCCCTATTCGTTTGTGATGATAATCTCGCTTTGGCTCTTATCGAAGTAGTGAGTATGGAGCAGGTGGTGAGCCTTCTCGCTCATTGGATGTCCCAAGAACTCGTTATAAAGAGCTGTGATATATGGATTCTCGTGAGACTTACGGATTGGCTTATTGGCATCTTCACGATAAATAGCCATTGTACGAGCGGTTAGTACGCTTGCATCGCCATGGTGCAAAGGCTGACCACCACCACCAATACATCCACCTGGACATGCCATTACCTCAATGGCGTGGTACTGCTCCTCGCCGCTACGAATCCTATCGAGCAACTTACGAGCATTCCCTAAACCATGAGCAATACCAATTCTGATAGGTGTACCATTAAAGTCAACAGTAGCAGAGCGAATACCATCCATACCGCGCAGCTGATGGAAATCAACCTTCTCAAGAGTTTTCTTGGTAAACACTTCGTATGCAGTACGAGTAGCAGCTTCTATTACACCTCCGGTTGCTCCGAAGATTACAGCAGCACCCGTAGATTCGCCAAGTGGGTGATCGAAATCTTCATCAGGTAGATCGTTAAAGTTGATATTTGCCTCCTTAATCAGGTGAGCAAGTTCACGAGTAGAAAGAGCATAATCAACATCAGGATTGCCATTAACCGAAAATTCTTCGCGTTGACATTCGTACTTCTTAGCCAAGCAAGGCATAATCGATACTACAACTAAATCTTCGCGTTTAACGCCAATTTTATTTGCAAAGTATGTCTTTGCAATAGCGCCAAACATCTGCTGTGGCGAACGAGCAGTTGAAGGTACATTTAGCATATCGGGATAGTTAGTTTCGAAGAAATTAACCCAACCTGGACAGCAAGAAGTAAGGATAGGAAGCTTAACATTCTTATCGCCTTCCATGAACTTAGAAATACGCCCTAGCAACTCAGTACCCTCCTCCATAATGGTAAGGTCGGCAGCAAAGTCGGTATCAAATACGTAGTCAAAACCTAAGCGACGAAGCGCAGCCGCTAGTTTACCTGTAACGAGGGTTCCAGCCTCCATACCAAACTCTTCGCCCAACGCAGCGCGTACTGCTGGAGCCGTTTGTACGATTACCGTTTTCTTAGGGTTAGCCAACTCTCGAACAACCTTTGGAGTGTGATCTACCTCAGTAAGTGCACCGGTAGGACATACAGCCACACACTGTCCGCAATAGGTACAAGGCGACTTTTGCAGATCCTGCTCAAATGCAGGAGCAACAACCGACATAAATCCACGGTTAATAGCGCCAAGCGCACCAACGGTTTGGAAATCGTTACACATGGTTTCGCAACGGCGGCACATAATGCACTTATCCATATCGCGAATAATGGATGGAGAGAAGTCCACCTTGTAAGTCGACATTTCTGCAAACTCCTGTCCAGGGATTTGACGAACGCCTAGGCGGACAGCCATATCCTGAAGATCGCACCTTCCTGATTTTGGACAAGTGAGGCAATCCTTTGGGTGATCCGAAAGAATGAGTTCAAGTACAGTTTTGCGAGCGTTTAGCACTCTCATGGTATTGGTCTTAACAACCATACCGTTCAGACATTCGGTGCTGCACGAAGGAGCAAGGTTTTTACGTCCCTCTACCTCAACAACACAAATACGGCAGCCTGCTGGCTTATTTTCAATGTTCAGATGTTCCAAGTTCATGTAGCAGAGAACAGGAATATCGATGCCAATTTTCTTTGCAGCCTTGTAGATAGTAGTTCCTTTTTCTACTTCAATCTGGCAGTTATCTATTGTTAGCTTAATAGTTTCCATCTTTAATTCCTCAACTATTTTATGCTGATAGCATTAAACTTACATTTCTCTATACAAGCACCACACTTGATACAAATAGCAGGATTAATTACATGTGGCTGCTTACGTTCGCCTGCAATTGCATTAACAGGACAATTACGAGCACAAGCGGTACATCCAACGCAGGCGTCTGGATCGATAACGTAGGTCATCAGAGCCTTACATTGTCCTGCTGTACACTTCTTCTCGTTAACGTGATCGAGATATTCGTTGTAGAAATTGTCGAGCGTTGAAAGAACTGGGTTTGGCGAAGTTTGTCCAAGCCCGCAAAGAGCAGTGTCCTTAATTACATGAGATAGGTTGCGTAAACGATCGAGATCCTCTAGCGTACCATTTCCTTTGGTTATTCTATCTAAGAGTTCGTGTAGGCGCTTATTTCCAATGCGGCAAGGAGCGCACTTTCCGCACGATTCCTCAACGGTAAATTCAAGAAAAAACTTAGCCACAGAAACCATACAATCGTCTTCATCCATTACAATCATACCGCCCGAGCCCATCATAGAGCCAGCAGCAATAAGGTTGTCAAAGTCGATTGGAGTATCGAGGTGCTTTTCTGTCAAGCAACCACCTGATGGTCCACCAGTTTGAACAGCCTTAAACGTCTTGCCATTCTTGATACCACCTCCAATTTCGAAGATGACCTCACGAAGGGTGGTTCCCATAGGAACTTCAATAAGTCCTACGTTATTGATTTTGCCTGCAAGAGCGAATACCTTAGTTCCCTTAGACTTCTCGGTTCCGATGCTTGCAAACCACTCTGCACCTTTTAGAAGAATTACAGGAACGCTAGCAAGAGTCTCTACGTTGTTTACGTTGGTAGGCATTGCCTTATAACCAGATTCTGCGGGGAATGGAGGCTTAACGGTTGGCTCACCACGAAGCCCTTCCATGGAGTGAATCAAAGCAGTCTCCTCACCACAAACAAACGCACCTGCTCCGTAACGTAGTTCGATATCGAAGCTAAAGCCTGTTCCCATAATATCATCGCCCAACAAGCCGTACTCGCGAGCCTGATCAATAGCAACCTTAAGACGATGGATTGCCAATGGATACTCAGCACGAATGTAAACCAAGCCCTTAGTAGCACCTATCGAGTATCCGCAAAGAGCCATAGCCTCAATTACGGAGTGAGGGTCACCCTCCAGAATCGAACGGTCCATAAACGCACCAGGGTCACCCTCATCGGCGTTACAAACCACATATTTTTGGTCAGCCTTGTTCTTGGAGGCAAAATCCCACTTCAATCCAGTTGGAAAACCACCGCCTCCACGACCACGAAGACCTGATTTCTTAATTTCATCGATAACATCCTGAGGCTTCATTTCAGTCAACGCCTTACCTAAAGCCAAGTAGCCATCGCGAGCAATATACTCATCAACATTTTCAGGATTGATAAATCCGCAGTTGCGAAGTGCAATACGAATTTGCTTCTTGTAGAACTCCATGTGCTTGGAGTCCGATATATGATCCTGACTAGTAGGATCGAGATACAAAAGGCGCATAACCTTACGCCCTTTAATGATATGCTCGTTTACTATTTCCACTACATCTTCAGGCTTTACCTGAACGTAGAATGTATTATCGGGCATTATCTTAACAATTGGTCCCTTTTCACAGAAACCAAAGCAGCCGGTCATAATAACCTGAACCTCATTCTCGAGTTCTTTTGCTGCAAGCTCCTTTTTTAAGTTTGCAACAATTGCATCACTTTCTGAAGCTCTACATCCGGTACCACCGCATACTAGGATATGCATTTTATACTTAGACATTCCGAATCCTCCTTTATGTACTACTTAATAGACTGATAGTTTACAGGAATAATACCATCAACGAGTTCTCCATTTCGGATGTACTTCTCGATGATTTCATCAACCTTTTTCTTATCAACATAGCCAAATACAACGGGCTCTTCGCCGGGACGCTTTACCTCGATAGTTGGTTCAGCATAGCAGTAGCCCATACATCCGGTTTGAGTGACTACCGCCGAGATTCCGCGCTTGTCAAACTCTTCAATTAAGTATTCCATAACGGTTTTCGCGCCAGAGGCAATGCCACAGGTTGCCATTGCAACCTTTACCTGAACGTGGTCTTCTACCGTTTCGGCCTTTTCCCTAAGGTTTACCTTGGCCTCAAGGTTGGCTTTCATCTGCTTCAGATCTGCCAATGATTTAACTTTAGTCATAGTTTACATTCGTTTTCCAGTCGTAATTCATCCAATTGCTGCCAAATATATGTGAAATTGTTAACAGGTACGATTATATTGTTAATCTTTTTTTGCAATTAGCGTAGTTGTTATTTAGATTAAATCAAATCTGTATTGCAAAACATTTCACTACGATCTTACAACCTTTTGAGATATTCCTATTTATAATATTATGCTTTTCCAATAATATGATTACAGTTTGTTACATTATGATCTACACAAATCTTCCAGCAATAAACTTCTCATTGTATTAACAAACATATCCTATCCCCGAATTTCATGCAGGTTTTCTGCAATCATCGCCTTTAAAAAATTTGCAATTGATGGCTCATTAATTGGAGTATCACCCAAAATCTCTTTCACATCTATGGTGCTAAAAGTGTAATCTTCCCCATTAGAAATATGGGTGTAAATAAAATCGACACTAGGATTCCCAGACGATAGCATAGAAATAACCCCTGGCAAGTCGCCCCAAGGCGGAGTGTCAATATTGTCCATCTTAAATGTTGCTACAATCGTAGTACCAACGCCAACCTCCGAGACTATACGAAGATCTCCCCCTCCTTGAACTGCGCTCTGCTTAAAAAGAGGTATTCCTAAGCCAACCTTTCGGGTTGTTCGAGAAGTTACAAATGGATCTTCAACCTGCTTAACCATACTTGGAGACATACCACAACCATTATCTTTAATAGTGATTGAGATGAGATTCTTTAAATGATCCTCTTCTATAAGTATTTCAACCAATGTAGCCTGTGCCCGAGTTGAATTTTGGGCTATATCTAAAATATGAAGCGATAAGTCTTTCATTCAATATTGCTATTTTCTTGTTGGCCCATAAAATGTTCTCCAAACTTGCAACACCACTGGTTCTTCAACCTTATGGAATGAATACATGACGTCCATTTTCATTATGTAGAGCCTGCAGAATCTCTTCGAACGTCAAATCCTCTACTATAAAGTAGGTTGATACCGCACCTATTTCATCAATATAGTGGGAGTCGGAACTTTGAATTAGCGTATTGCCCCTAAGAAACGGTTGCTGCGCATAAAATTCTGAAGGTGTGGTATGCCTTGATATTTCTAGGGCGTCATACTTTAAATCGGGCGGAATAAATCCAAGCTGAGATATTACGCTAAACTTGCTTCTATTTACGTGAGCAGGAATAAACAATCCTCCTAAGTTATGCACCTCTTGCTCTATATCATCAATAGAAGCATCTATTCCCGATATTAATAGGTATGGAAGTTCTTCCTGAATTTCCTCCTGCTCGTCGACCACTACCTGATAGCCAAATATTTCAGGTATAAGCGGAATATGGGGTAAACGTTCTTCAACGTATTCCTGAAATAGAGCAAGCCTTTCTTCGTCAGGAAAAAAAGCAAGACAATGAGCCTCTTCTCTCGAAGTTACCTCGGCTCCCATTAGTACAAAAATTCCTTCTTTATGGGCCAGCTTACGTATAAGAGGAGCATGCTTTGTACAGTTATGATCGGCAATACCAATGATGTTGAGCCCGACCTCTTTCGCTTTTGCAACGATGTTTGTTGGGCTCATCTCCAAATCGCCACAGGGCGATATCACGGTATGAATATGCAAATCTCCTTTATACTCGACCATTAAAAGGCTTTATAAGAAGAATCCTATCTTTCCTTCAGCAGCTCATACAATTGTCCAATAATCGTAAATGCATCAGAATTGGTGCTAAGTATAGGAATGCGCTCCTCGTTGCTATGCGCAACAGTATCGGCATCGGGCTCTAGCCCTTTTACCAAAACAACTGCCGAAAGATCTTTAAGACTAGCAACAGCCATTATATTCTTATGCGTTTGGAGCGTTATCCAGATATTACCGGTTTGTGCATTCCCCATAACATCGCTCAGCAAATCGGATGCATAGCCACCGTTTACTTCATTTTCTAGGCCTTGAGCCCCCGAGCAAACCTTGAGGTTAAGCATCTCTACAATCTCAGTTATCTTCATTCTTTTTTCCGCGTTTTGTACAATCCTTATCAAATCTATCTTTACCCCAAATCTTCTCGATCATTCTAAGAGCATGCTTGCTATCGAGCAACCTCTGATTTTCGAGCTTCTTTTGGAGGAATATGCAGTTGGTTATTACTGAACGCCCTTGGACAACATCCTCGGCATGTGCCTGGCAGGTAGGTGCACCACAAACAGAGCAGTCTATACCCGGTAGGAAGCACATCAACCTCCTTACCTTTTCCATTTTTGCTATAGCTTTGCTGACATCAACATCGTAGCGAAGGCTTGTTCGTGGGCGAATCTCCTCGGTAAATGCATTACCCTTGAGCATCTCGTGGTAGCTATCGATATCAAAGTTTAGCGAGTTTACATCTACGTTGCGGGCTCGCTTTTGCATACGTTCGACTACAAGGAATCGGTTTGCAGGCGCTAGTATACCTCCAGCGCAGCTTTGATCGCACATTCTCAGCTCCAAGAAATCCACATTTTCAATCTCATCGTTCTCGAGCTTCTCCAGAAAATCAATTACGTTCTTCATGCCATCAATGGAGAGGGAACGTCCTTTTATGCTGGCCGCTTCGCCACCTGTTAGGGCCCAAAGCGTTTGTGCTCCGTTGAGGTTCGATTTACGATCGGGAGGGATATTCTTTACACCACCTGTAGACTTAATTACCTTCATTACCCTATTGTAGATAAAATCGAGGTTTATAAAACCGTTAATTCCCGAATTATCTACAGCAACAGGAGAAACAATTGCTACAATCTTAGCCGCACAAGGAGTTATGTAGAAAATGCCCACATCGCTATCGTCAATGCCCATATCGCGATATTTTTGGCGAATGTACATGGCCGAAAAGTCGAGCGGAGCTTTTATAGGCATGATGTTAGGGGTTAGCCCAGGGAAGTTTACCTGAATAAGGCGTACAACAGCCGGACAAAACGACGATATTACCGGATGCTCCACGGTTCTATCGGCAACCCGTTCGTTAACTAGCTCTGTAAGAAGCCGAGCACCTTCCTCCCCTTCGCAGACATCGGTAAAACCAAGCCCTTTTAGCACCGCAAACACATGTTCTGGTTCTATGCCATCCTTAAACTGACCTAGAACAATTGAGGGAATAAGCGCAATGCGATGCTTATACTTAAAGATCTTATCGAAATCGTCGTGATAGTTTATTATGGCGCTAACAGGGCAAACGCGATAGCACTCGCCACAGTCGACACATCTATCAGGATAAAGATGCGATTTGCCATCACGGATACGCAACGCTTCGGTGGGGCAAACCCTCACGCAATGCGAGCATCCGATGCAAACATCTTCCAATATTTTCAGGGCATGAAAAAATTGTGGTGTGCTCATTATTACTCCTGTTGCGGTTTTAGATTAATTGTGATTTCAAGCGTAGTTCCAACTCCTATGTTGGTTTTAATGTCGAAATTGTCAGCATTAGAATCGATATTGGGAAGCCCCATCCCTGCCCCAAATCCCATTTCGCGAACCTGAGGCGATGCGGTAGAGTATCCTCGCTGCATGGCCAACGGAATATCGGGAATACCTGGTCCTTCGTCCTCCAACGTCATCCGAATCTTTTCGGCATCGATGTTTACCGTTATCGTCCCCCGGTAGGCATGAGCCACAATATTAACTTCGGCTTCGTATAAAGCTACCACTACGCGCTTTATAACACCTTGGTCGACATTAAGCTGCTTAAGCACCTTTTTAACCTGGCTGGACGCCCAACCGGCACGTGCAAAATCGCCTCCTTCTACGTTATAGTCGAGCTTCATAGCTTAGAACACAGGCTGTAAACCAGCATTGAACAACAAACCCGCCGTTTTATACATCGAGAACTTTGTTCGGAGCAAGATAACGCCCAAATCCCTTCCCAAATTAACGATATCCTCGCCAATTTGCTTGTCGCGCACAAATAGTACAACAGGAATATCAGACATTTCGGCCGTTCTGACGGCCTGCAAGTTGGCTAGACCTGTAATTAGCATAACATCGTTGGTTGACAGCGTAAGCACATCGCTCATTAAATCGGAAGCAAAGCCCTGATGTATGGCCAAGTCCAGCTTATCTTCACCACATAGCACTTCGGCCTCAACAAGATTTGCTACTTCGGATATCTTCATATACTACAGTTTAAGGCTATTCGGCATTTACATTCAAGCGAAATGTAGCTTAAATAAACCCTATTAACAATATTTACAAAAACAATCTTTGTAATTTATACTCCTTCTAAGCAAAGCAGAAAACTAACGCCTAATGGAATGACACTACCAATTTGACAGCCTATACCTTTCGCTGGGTATAGCATCAATAAAAAAGGGTGCCAAATCTACTTGACACCCTTTTCTAAAAGCTATTCTTTACAGCGGACTACTCCACAATTTCCATCTCGTCGATTAAACGCTTTGCGCCGGCAAGCTTGTCGACCACAAAGAGCGCATAACGGATATCGAGGGTGATGTTACGGCACTGCTCGGGATCGTACATGATGTCGCTCATGGTTCCCTCCCAGCAGCGGTCGAAGTTTACTCCTATAAGATTACCTTCTGCATCGAGCACGGGGCTACCCGAGTTGCCGCCGGTTGTATGGTTGCTAGCGGTAAAGGCAACTGGAATGGTTCCGTTAACGGCGTACCTGCCGTAGTCCTTCTTAGCATAAAGATCGCGCAGCTTTGCAGGAATGTCGTAATCGTAGATGTTTGGGTTATCCTTTTGCATGATACCCTCGATAGTCGATTGGTACTCGTACCTAACGGCATCGAGCGGCTTATAGCCCTCAACTTTACCGTACGAAATCCTAAGGGTAGAGTTGGCATCGGGATAGAACATCCTTTGTGGCTGGTATTCCATCTGCCCCTTCATGTAGGTGCGGAGAAGCAGGTTTTGTTCGTCGCGAAGCTTATTAAGAGGAGCATCAACAGCATCCTTGTACATATCGCGAACCGACATTACCAGAGCATATAATGGATCTGTCTCGACTTTACCATACTGACTGGCCGAGTAGCTCTTTACAAAGGCATCGAAACGATCCTTGCTGGTAAATATAGAGGCTGCGTATACCTTTGAGGCCATTGCATCAAAGCCCTTATACTTTGCCTTAAGGCTTTTCACCTGTGCTGGAATAAACTTAGAGGGCACGTTGGCATCAAACTCATCCATCATGGCAACAAAGGTCTTTTGGTCGATAGGCATATAGTAGTCCTTAAAGTAAGGGGCTGCTATCTTTTTCAGCTTATCGATCTGGTTGCTGATTTTTGCAGCATCGGGGGTCTTTGCCTTAGAGTAAACAACGAGCGAATCGAATGCGGAGGCAAATCGTACGGCTTCTACGGCAAGCAATGCCTCGGTTTGGAAGTCCTTAGCAACGGTTAGCTGCTTCGAAGCCTCGTTGTTGGCGTTAAGCTTTTCGATAACCGAGGCGTAATCGGCATTTCCAATGCTCTTAGCCCAGCTGGTAAAGGCAGCTTCAAACTCTTTCTTCCTATCAACAGCCTTTAGGCGAACAAGCCCTTTAAGCTCGCCCTGCCACTTCTTCCAAGCGTTGGCAATACCTGCGTTCTTTGCGGCATACATAATACGTACAGCCTGATTCTTGGCCATTTCGGCATTCTGAATATCTAGACGCTTGGTGCGAAGGCGTATCTTGTTTGGATTGCTGACTTCGGTGATCAATTCGACAGAGGAAGCGGGAAGATACTCCTGCGTTCTTCCGGGGTAACCGTAAACAAGGGTAAAATCGTTCTCCTTAACTCCCTTAAGCGAGATCTTTAGGCTGCGCTTGGGGGTGTAGGGAACGTTGTTGGGCGAGTAGTCGGCCGGACGGTTGTTCTTGTCGGCATAGATACGGAACATGGAGAAGTCGCCAGTGTGGCGGGGCCACATCCAGTTATCGGTATCGCCGCCAAACTTACCTATTGATGATGGCGGAGCACCTACAAGGCGAACATCCTTATACTCTTCGTATACGAAAAGGATGTACTGGTTGCCGTAGAACATGGCCTCGACCGATGCAAGGTAGCTGTTGCCCTTCTTTGCCTCGGCTACAATAGCCTTACTGTTCTTTTTGATAAGATCCTGACGATCTTTCTCGGCCATCTGCTCGTTTACGCCCTTTAAAGCCTCCGTGGTAACGTCCTGCATACGAACTAAGATCTTAACAGAGAGTCCGGGGTTAGGAAGTTCCTGCTCTTGGGTGTAAGCCCAAAAGCCATCCTTAAGGTAATCGTGCTCTACGCTACTATGCTTTTGGATGTTGTCGAAGCCACAGTGGTGGTTGGTGATTACCAGACCGTTCTTCGAGATGATCTCGCCTGTACAGCCACGTCCAAAGATTACGACGGCCTCCTTAAGGGAGGTTTGGTTCTCGTTATAGATGTCCTGAGCCGACAGCTTAAACCCTTTGGCCTGCATGGCCTTTAGGTTGTACTTTTCGGCAAAAATGGGGAGCCACATACCCTCGTCGGCACGCGCCTTACCGCCTAGTGCTGCCAGTAGCAGCAGGCTTATCGCCAGCTTTTTCATATTGTTGGTTTTAGTTAATTGCATTCGAATACTGATTTGACTGATTAAAGGGATTTACACGATTTAAAATAGTTAGACAACCAATTCACAAAAAAATTGCAGGATAACCCACCCCTAACCCCTCCCAAGGAGGGGATAAAGAGCCTTGATGATGAAAAGCACTCTTTCTTTAGCACCAGATTGCTCTGCTATTTTTTACAACAAAGAATACTAAATAATTCATCCCTTATCTTGTGTCTTGATACTTATATCTTGTGTCTATCTCCGTGCCCTCTGTACCACAGTGCCTCAGTGCTGAATCGGCTACTCCAGCCTCTTTAGCTCCTGGTAAACCCTATGGATGGGGAATCCCATGACGGTAAAGAAGGAGCCCTCTATTCTTGATATGCCAACGTAGCCTATCCACTCCTGAATGCCGTAGGCGCCGGCCTTGTCGTAGGGCTTGTAGTGGCGCAGGTAGAAGTCGATCTCCTCGTCCGATAGCTCGTCGAAAAAGACATCGCACTCGTCGGAGAAGGATAGCTTTTGCGATACCGTGCGAATGCATACGGCCGTAATCACCTTGTGCATACGGCCCGAGAGCTTGCGTAGCATACGAAAGGCATCGTCGTAGTCGGCGGGCTTGCCCATTACCTCGCCATCGGCAACCACTACGGTGTCGGAGGTTATGAGCACATCGTTGCCCTTTAGGGCTACGGGATAGGCATCGGCCTTAAGGTTGGAAAGGAACTCGGCCACCTCCTCGGCGGCTAAGGTTTCGGGGTAGATCTCCTCCACCTCGAAGCTGTCGGCAAGGGTAAACTCGAAGCCGGCATCCCTTAGCAGCTGACGCCTACGGGGTGACTTCGACGCCAGTATAAGGTGAAACCTATCGGCTATTGCATTCTTCTGCATTACATCCTGTTTTACACGTTAGAGCCTGCAAACAGGGTAGCGCTTCTACCCTATTCGTGCGGCGGCTCAAAAATAGGGAAAATAGATGGAGTGGGTAATGTTGTGGAACAAAGTATAGGGAATTTGATATGTATAATGAAGAAGCAACCCTCAAATTGGGTTGCTTCCTCAAATAATCGATACGATTTTAAGCTATGAAAAAGGCTGACCTTCTAAATTATTTATAATTCAACCAATCTCTTATTCTAACCACTCGTTAACTAACACAGGAATCCTATCTATTATCTCTCTACCAAACAATACTTCTGTAACCAGTCCCATATGCATGGAGTCTATAAGCCTACATAAATAAGAACGCCCACAAGTCCACCACGTATAATAATCATCAATAATCAAATAGTGTTTGATATCTCTATTCAAAATTGTCCGTGCTTCCCAAAGTTCCCAACCATCTAGTTGAGTTTCATAAACGCCATCTGCAACTCTACTCCCGAAAGTAGTTGTGTAGTAATACTCTTTTATTTCCCAAATAGCCTTTGGGTCTTTAATGCTTGGAAATGCTCCATCTACTCTTCTAGAAAGCGTTCTAATCGGGAATCCATCTATTGTAATGGAGGTTAATTCTCTTGGATCATAATTACATACAGAATTTTCTTTATTAGATTCGATCAGCATATTCACTAAACCTGTCAGAAAAGCATAATCTTTCTTTTCACCTTTTTGTTTATTCATGGGTAACGGACATGAAGGATTCAACTCTTGTCTCTTCGTATCGAAAAGTAGCTTAGCTTGAGTTTTATCCATTAAGTTGGGCTTAACTTGAGCTGTTAAAGCGCCACCCCTATAGGTCATATATTCTTGGAGAAGAATGCCAAATTCAGTCAGCATATCATTGCAAACTAATTTTTCAGGATTTAAACCCTCTCCATTAAAGACTTCTACTATTTGTTCCTTAGTAGGAACTACAAAATCAGAATCTGGATTCGTTTTTGTTTGCCTTACGGTATAGCCTAATTTTTGATTAAGGAGCTTAACATTTGCCCAAAACTCTAAGTCAAGTCCTTTGAATTTGTTATTTGGCAGCATCTAGTCTTTTTTGATATTCTTTTATAAATTCAAGCAATGAAGTCCCCATACATTCCACAATCATCTTCAATTCCACAAGATCTATTCTCCGCTCACCACTTTCTACCTTACTTATAAATGACTGCGGTACATTTAATTTATTTGCCAGCTGTGATTGAAGAAGATTATTACCAACTCGCAAGCTATAGAGCGTTTCAAGTAGTATTTTATATTCTTTGCTATGGATAGTTTTCATCATCATGCCAAATTATCCCTCAACACATAATAACCCAAATTAGGATATCAACGCATTCATCCTTATATTTGAAAAAACATTTATCATGCAGCTATCTTTAGACTCAAAGTTTGCCACATATACACCTCCCAAGTCACAACTTTTAAAGTGGGTCGGTAACAAGCAAAAGTTTGCAGGAGAAATCTCTCGCTGTTTCCCATCTAAATTTGGTACTTTTTACGAACCATTTTTAGGCAGTGGAGCTGTAATGGCTACTGTAGCTCCTAATGTGGGCGTTGGCTCAGACATTTTCGCTCCCTTAATTCAAATATGGCAGAAGTTAAAGGAAAATCCAAAAGAACTTGTTGACTGGTATGCTGAAAGGAGAAATCGGATAGAAAGTGAAAGTAAAGAAGAGGTTTACGAAAGCATAAAGGCTTCGTTTAATAGGAATCATAATGGCGCTGATTTTTTATACTTGACTCGATCATGCTACGGTGGAATTATCCGATTCCGCAAAGCAGACGGATATATGAGTACACCTTGTGGTGTGCATATACCAATCCCTATTGAGACATTTCGAAAAAGAGTAAACGAATGGAAGGGGAGAATGAAGAATGTTACTTTCTTAAATGTAGACTATAAGGAAATATTTGAGGCCGCAAAACCCGGTGATTTAATTTACTGCGACCCTCCTTACAGCCATAGCCAAAGCATTTTGTATGGTGCTCAAGAATTTAAACTTATTGAGTTGTTTGAGGCAATAGACATTGCGAAGTCTAAAGGAGTAAAAGTTGCTTTAAGTATAGACGGCAATAAAAAGTCAGGCTCTTATTTGTGCGAATTACCTATTCCTAAAGGTCTTTTTGAGGAAGAACTCTACATTTCAGTTGGTCGCTCAATGCTTCGTAGATTTCAAATGGAAGGACAAACATTAGAAGATGAACATGTTTCAGATAGATTGCTCTTAAATTACACCCTTTAAATGCATATAATAATTAATATTTGAACTAATAATTACCTACAAATCTAACTTCAGTAGCAAACAAATGAAAATATGTTCAGCAGTGAAAAAGTAAATAGATAAAATATCTCACAATATCATTTTTACCACATCTAAGGCTCATTCTGCTCCAGAAAAGGTTCTTTTTAGCATAGAAACGGTCGTTTCCAGCGTAGAAATAATTGTTTCTACGCTAGAAACGGTTGTTTCCTGAGCAAAAACGGATGTTTCTACGCTAGAAACGGTCGTTTCCTGAGCAGAAATGGTTGTTTCCTGAGCAAAAACGGATGTTTCTACGCTAGAAACGATTGTTTCCTGAGCAGAAATGGTTATTTCCAGCGTAGAAATAGCCGTTTTTAGCGTAAAAAGGGGTAAGATTTATATTACCATGGGAGTATTCACGGAACTGTGTCTACCATATTTTCTCGGAAGCAGGAATTACACCTGCCTTTTAGGTTAGGCCTCTTATCGGAGCAAGGGTGGCGAGGGAACGGAGCCACTTGTATACCCTTGCTCCGATAAGAGGCCTAGCCTTCCTTTG